>CANJJP010000057.1 GCA_947474485.1 Bacteroidota bacterium
CTCCTACAACACCAAATAATCCCGTTGCCCCAGCTACAATTGCGCAGGTATTTGCGCAAAATGGTGTACAAGCTGCTACAACTCAAGCTAACATGTCTATTTCACAAACCGCAACACTTTCAGGAGTTAAAATCACTATTCCAAACAATGCATTTATTACTGACGGTGGAGCTCCAGTTACAGGCATAGTGGACATCTCAATAAAAGGCATTTTCACTAAGAAAGACATCATTTTAACAGGTGCTCCTGCCAATGCAGCAGGTAAATTAATTGCAACAAAAGGTTGTGTTAAAGTTAATGCATCTCAAAATAGTCAAACATTAAGAGTTGCTCCAGGTTCAAACATTACGGTAAATGTTCCTGAACCAGGTACTCCAGTTTCTAATTTAAAAAAATTCTACGCACAGCAAATTTCAGTTACTGATACAAATAAAGTGTGGAGAGCATCAGCTGACACAAATGCCCTTGTTGCATTATTCGACACTACTACTCAAAAATATTATTACCAAGCTAGATTAGACTCTGTTGCTTGGTTAAATACTGGTTACGAGTGGGATACTACTGCAACTAAAACAACTGTTGAAATTATTTTAGATACTACATATAACTCCAACAATTCTACAGTATATATTTCATTAAATGGTAAAATGGTAGTTGGTGCTTTGTATCCACAAGGAGGAGGTTCTTATAAAATTAACAATATACCAATTGGACAAAATGTTTATTTTGTTGTTATTGCAGTTAAAAACGGCGCCTATTATTCGGCCTTTTCAGCTGCAACCATAACACCAAATTATTCCAATACATTAGCACCACAAGCCACAACCCTAAGTGCTATTCAAAGTCAACTTTTATTACTCCCTTAAAAGTTCGTTAAAAATTTTAAACGTCCCGCCCTAAAAGCGGGACTTTTTTATTAAATTAGTACCGTATGTTGCAAACCAAGAATTTAAAGAAATTATTTTTTTCAATTGCCATTGCAATTACTTGCATTGCTTTTTCTATTTCTTGTTCTAACGAAAACTCTAAAAGCGAAAATAAAAACATAGAAAGCAACATAGTGCTCTCTGCCGATATTGATGAATTGCTTAAAGACACGAACTCAGTAACTCCAATCGTAGATAGCCTCAAAAAAGAGTTTTTTGTTTCAAACGATTCGATGCGAATTGATATACTTGCAGAGCTTTCCGAGAATTGGCGAGCGTTTTCATTTCCAATTTCACAAGAAGTTTTATTCCAAAGCAAAAAACATAATAGTAATTACACAGAAGGACTAGCGTATTGCAAATTCGGCATTTACTATTATAGAGCCTATGTAATTGATTCTGCAAATTATTTTCTAGACAAGGCCCTTACTATTGGGACAAAATATAATTTTAAATCAATTGAAGCAGAAGCATTAGCTTGGAAAGGCGAAGTACAACGTAGACAAGATAATAAAGATTCTGCAATTGTACTTCAAAATAAAGCTCAAAGTATTGCCAAAGCAATAGGCAACAAAAAAATAGAAGCCTTTAGTTTAATGGCGCAGGGCGAAGCTTACAGAGATCTATTCGAGTTTGATAAAGCATTCGAATGTTATAATAAATGTATATTAATAGCTGACCAAATTAATGATACATATAAAATCATTATTTGTTATAATAGCATTGGAGATATAAATAGAGTAAAAGGAAACTATGTAAAAGCACTCGAATACTTTAATAAAAGTATGAACTTAGCTAAAAGCAATGGAAACAAAAGGCCCTTAGCTTATAGTTTAAATACTTTGGGAGACATTTATAGTGCTCAAAAAGAACTTGATAAAGCACTTAAATATTACGAGGAGGCTATTAAAATTGCAAATGAGATTGAAGATAAACTTCGTGTTTCAAACATTTATAATAGCATGGGAATAGCTCATCAACTTTTGAAACATAAAGATATGGCTCTTGAATGCTTTAATCGTTCCATCAAAATAGCTGAAGAAATCGGAAACACTAATAATGTAGCTCATTCCTACAGTGGTATTGGCTCCTTAAATTACGATGGAGGAAAATTTACCGAAGCAATTGAATATTTTCAAAAAGCATGCGAAACTTCGGAAGAAACAGGCAATGTATCGCAATTGTGCAGCGATTTACATGACATGGGGCAATGTTATTTCGAGTTGAAAAATTATACAAAAGCAAAAGAAGTTGCTCAAAAAAGTTTATTAATTGCAAAGAAAAATGAACTACTAGAAAGTGTGAAAATCTCTTCCTTTCTTTTATATAAAATCAATTCGGAACAAAACAATTCTAATGAGGCTTTAAAAATGCTTTCACTATTTATCGAATCTAAGGATTCTTTAAGTAATGAAGAACAAGTTAAAAAGTTTGCCGCTGTTGAATACGAAGCTAAAGAAGAAGGATTAAAAGCAGAACAAGAAGCTAAAGAGAAAACTTACAGAGCAGAGCGTGCACGTGAAGAAGAAGAACTAAAAAGACAAAAAACAATTCGTTATGCATTTACCATTGGTTTTGTATTGGTATTAGCGCTTGCTGTAGTTGTTTATAGAAACTTGCGCGAAAACAAAAAGAAAAACAAAATCATCCTTGAACAGAAGAAAGAAGTTGAACACGCAAAAGAATTAGTTGAAGAAAAGCATAAAGAAATTACTGATAGTATAAATTATGCAGAACGAATACAACGTACTTTCTTAGCAACAGAAGAAAGTTTAAATAATAATTTAAAAGATTACTTTATTTACTTTCAACCAAAGGATATTGTTTCGGGAGATTTTTATTGGTCGTGCAAATTAGCTGATGGTAATTTTTTGCTAGCTACTGCAGATAGCACAGGCCATGGCGTTCCAGGGTCAATTATGAGTTTGTTAAACATTACCAGCTTAGAAAAAGCATGCGAGCATTATACCGAGCCAGCTGATATTTTAAACCACACACGGGCAACCATTATTGAACGATTAAAAAAAGACGGAAGCGCAGAAGGTGGAAAAGATGGAATGGACTGTAGTTTAATTAGTTTTAATTTCAGCAATAACACAATTAAATATTCAACTGCAAACAATCCAATATGGATTGTGCAAGAAAACGGAACAAAATTATTGGAATTAAAACCCGATAAAATGCCAGTTGGAAAGCACGACAAAGATAAGGAGCCATTTACTCAAAACACTGTTCAACTTAACAAAGGTGATGTAGTATATTCGCTCTCAGATGGCTTCCCCGATCAGTTTGGCGGACCTAGTGGAAAAAAATTCATGTCAAAAAAATTAAAGGAACTGCTACTTGCCATTTCACAAGAGCCGATGAAAGAACAAGGTGAAAAAATTAAAATAATTCTTAATAATTGGAAAGGTACTTTAGAGCAGGTTGATGATATTATACTTATAGGTGTTAGGATTTAAAAAGTTTATTTCAATTCAATAGTTACAGTATAAACGCCAACTAAAGATGACGCTTCAAATTATACTAAACTCAGCTAATTTAAAAATCTAATGTATCTCTAATAAAATTAACGAGAACAAATCAATTATAAGTAGGGATAATCTTTAAAGATATATTTAGTTCACAATTAAAAAAAATATGCACTTTGGTAGTGAAGAAAATTAATAAGAACCAATACTTACATTAATGGTTTTATCATGTTTAATAAGCTACTTGTTATCATTTGGATTCCAATTGCTAAAACTAAAAAGCCCATAATTTTCGACATAGCAGTTAAACCAGCTTGTCCCATGTAAGAGATAATTCTTGGACCTACATTAAACAATATGTAAATAGATACAGCTACTAAAATAATAGCTGAAATAATCATAATGTTTCCTTCTAAGCTCGGATTCTCTATCGATAAATTTATTAAGTAAGAAATAGATCCTGGCCCAGCCAATAAAGGCATTGCGAGTGGTGTAAAGGAAATATCATCCTTTTTTGAAGACTCTTCTTTCATTTTAATGTCTACATCACTTTTGTGCTTAGAATTTAATAACTGAAATGCAGAACGAGAAATAATTATTCCACCAGCAATTTTAAGTGCATTAATCGAAATTCCGAAAAAATTTAAAATATAGGTTCCAGCAAAATAAGAGATAACACAAATAGCAACAATATAAATACAAGTTTTTCTTATTTGTTGGTTGCGCGTTTTTTCCTCGTAACCAGTTGTAAGTGAAATAAAAACTGGTAGCGCTCCCAATGGATTAATTAGTGAGAAAAGGGAAATAAAACCCGTAAGGATTAATGAAATGCTCATAAAATATGCTATTCGTAATTTGAGTACAAAAGTATGCTTTTAAAATGGCAAATAGTTAAACAAGTGTTAAGAAAAACAAAATAGCATTGTTGATTAAAAATAGATTTTAATTATCGATTCAGAGAATAAATCAATAACATTAACTTATAAATGATTTTGAAATGAATAATTTATAATAGCTTACTTTTATAGAAACCATAACCCAGTTCACTTCACTCTTCGCCCGCAGAAAATAAACAATTTGGACAGCTTGGTATTAAATGCCAACAACCCGAACATTGCAGAATTTATGACAGATGGATTTCCTCATCCCTATTCGAATGAGAAAGGAATTTCATTTATTGAAATGGCAACAAAAGATAATCCAATACATGTTTTTGCAATTGATGTTGATGGGAAATCTTTAGGTGGCATCGGTATTCATCTGCAACAAGACATTATGAAAAAGAATGCAGAACTGGGCTACTGGCTTGGTGAAGCATACTGGGGCAAGGGAATTGTAAGCGGGGCAATTAAACAAATGGTCGATTTTGCGTTTACAACTTACGATATAATCGTATTTTCGCTCGTCCGTTCGGTACAAACATAGCATCACAAAAAATTTTAGAAAAATGCGGATTTCAACTAGAAGCTCGTTTTGAAAAAGTAATTTTTAAAAAAGGAGAATATCTTGATGAATTAGTTTACGCAATAAGAAAATAAATTACGGACAGTAATAACCACCTGCGTAAATATCTTCGTAAGGAATATCTGCACAAATAAATGATTTAGAACTTACCATTCCCATATTAAACCAACCCAAGGCACGCGGGGCAGTTGAGTTTACAGGATTTATATTTGTACGTAAATTCTCTGGAGTTACAGCAAACAAACCAGCCTGACTATTATTTAATTGAGTAGAAAGTTGAATCATGTATTCGTAAGAATCTTTATTTAAAGAATGTATTTCAACGGTATAAACATCATTTAATTGCAACAATTTATCACCTGGTATAACATTAAGATAAGCATTGGGTGGGATAAAACATAAACCATCAGTTCCATTACCTCTACCACCATCTTCACAAACATTTATTGCGTTTGATTGGTTGTAGAATACACCATTTTTGTATGACTTAATCCAATAATAATCTTTTCCATTAGGTTGATCTTTTCCAAACAACCAAGCCAAATAACCTTTTACTGTTGTACTACCAATATCTGTAACTCTATCGTACCCAATAGTGTCAATTTTTGTTGTACGATTTAAAGTAGATAAAGAATTATAGGAATTTCCCTTATAGGAAATAGATAATGAATATTGGTGCCCAACAACACTTAATGTATCAGTTGCTACAGGCGTAAAAACATAATTACCTGTTCCAGTAACTTCACTAAAATTGTATATTTTCCCGTTAGTCAAATCCTTTAGGCTAACAGTTGCTCCAATAGCAACAGGTGTATTTTGTCCATTAAAAACTGGCGCTGTGGTAGTTAATCTAACTGTTTGCGAACCTGGTTTATCATTAATCCAAGCGTCTACAACTAGTAAAGTTTCTCCTTCAGGCACATCTACCTGAACAACCTTTTCGCATGAACTTAGTCCAATCAAAAAAGCGAATGCTATAATTCCTCTAAATATATTTTTCATATTCTATTTATTAAAAACTAAAGTTATAAGTTACTGAAGGAATAATTGTTCCTACTATCGAATACCTTATTGCTTCTGTCTGCAATGAATTATTTTCATTTGGACGGAAGAAAATGGTAAACGCATTTTGTCGATTATAAACGTTGTAAACACTAAATACCCAATTACCTTTCCATTTACGTTTATCATTCTTTTTCGGAGTAAGTGTTGCTGATAAATCTAAACGGTGATAAGGTGTATTTCTAAAACTATTTCTTTTTTCAGTAGTATTATCTGTAACTGTGTAACCTTGCACTTCATATTTTACATTTGGAAAAGTCGCTGGTGTTCCACTTGTTAAAACAAAATTACCACCAAATGTCCAACGCTTGCTTAACTCATAAGATGCAGTAATATTCATATTGTGTGGTCTATCGTAACGAGAGAAATACCATTCGTCTTTACTTAATCCTGGTATTTTTCTTTCGGTACGAGATAATGTATAACTAATCCATCCTGTTAATTTTCCTTTGTTCTTTTTTACAAATAATTCTAAGCCATAAGCACGACCTTTACCTTGTATTAGGTCCGCTTCAATCTCTTCGTTTAAAAGTAAGTTTGCATTATCAATATAATCCAATTGATTTTGCATCCATTTATAATATACTTCAACTGAAGTTTCATACATGTTTTCTTTAAAATTTCTAAAATAACCTGTTGCAATTTGATCAGCAACTTGCGGTAAAATAGTGTTTGTTACTGGTGTCCATATGTCTAATGGTGTTGATGCAGCTGTGTTAGAAACCAAATGCAAATATTGCGCAGTTCTATTATAACTTGCCTTTACAGAACTTGCATCTGTAACCTCATACTTCATCGAAAAACGAGGTTCAAAATTATTATATTGTTTTACTGATTCGTTTTGAGAAAAGCCGCGTTTTTCTTTTAATGTTTTTCTTGTGTTTGCAGTTGTATCATTAAAATAATAAGCGGTATCAGCGATGTAATTAAACAAACTAAAACGAATACCATATTGCATTGAAAAACGATCGTTTATTTTTTGTTCATTATCAAAATAAAGTGCACTCTCTAATCCATTTTTATTATCTAAACCAATTTTTGTTTTATCACCATTAGCGCTTGTTACAACAGCATTTCCTGGTTTAAATGTATACCAAGTGGTTTGTCCACCAAAATGCATAGTGTTTTTTTGATTTAAATAATAGGTGAACTCTGGCTTTGCACTATAGTTAATAATGTTTGAAGCCCAATCAAAAGAGGTTTGATCATTTTCATTTTTGAATCCAAGAAAATATTTGTAATTACTATAGTAAACGGTGGTATTCAAAAATAATTTCTCTCCGAAGATATGGTTCCAACGTGCTGTTGCTGTTGAATTACCCCAATCAAACCTAAAGCCTGCACCAAAAACATCTTGCCCAAGATAACCACTTAAGAATACCTGATTTTTTTTGTTAATTCTCCAGTTTACTTTTCCTGTTAAATCATAAAAATAAAATTTAGCGTCGCTTAAATCAGGTAGTCGTTTTTTAATTATTGGTTTAGTAAGAATATCAATGTAACTTCTACGCCCTGCAATTATAAATGATGCTTTATCTTTTAAAATTGGGGCTTCAATAGAGAAACGACTAAAAATAGTTCCAACACCACCTTTTACTTCTAACTTTTTATTATTCCCTTCTTTCATACGAATATCTAATAAAGAAGAAATTCTTCCACCGTACTGCGCTGGGATTCCACCTTTATATAGTTTAACATCTTTTACTGCATCCGGATTAAACACCGAAAAGAAACCAAATAAATGTGATGAATTAAAAACTGGAGCTTCATCCAATAAAATTAAATTACCATCAATATTTCCACCACGCACATTAAAACCACCACTACCCTCGCCTACTGAAGTAACACCAGGTAATAACTGAATACCCTTTACAATATCAACTTCACCCAGTAATGCTGGAATTTTTGAAATTTGTTTGATATCTAATTTCACCATACTCATGTCCATGCTTTTTACATTTACATTTTCTTTTTCAGATGAAATGGTTACTTCGTTTAATGTAGTTTTCGTATCCTCCGAAAGTTCTACATCTAATGATGTTTTTTCGTTTAAGTCTAATTCCTTAGTTATTTGCTGATAACCAATGTATGAAAACACAACCGTGTTTTTTCCTTTAGGTAAACTAATTGAGTAAAACCCATAAGCATTAGTTGAAACTCCATTAGAAGTTCCTTGCTTATATACGTTTGCTCCAATCATAGTTTCACCATTTGCAGCATCCTTAACGTATCCGCTAAGCGTAACATTTTGTGCTTTTCCTGTTACAACAAGAAAAATCAAAACGACAAATAAAAATATCTTATACATAAAAATTAATTTCGAGGGCAAAAGTAGGAAACTTTTTTGATTCAAATAGTTTCCTAACTTTTAAATAA
>CANJJP010000058.1 GCA_947474485.1 Bacteroidota bacterium
CGAAGAGCTTTCCACTTACTTCACCGAAAAACAGCATCTGTCAACCGAAGCAGAAAAATTTTACAATTACTTTGAAAGTAATGGTTGGTTAGTAGGCGGCAAAACACCCATGAAAAATTGGAAAGCCGCAGCCAATAATTGGATGCTAAATTCACAACAATTTACTTTCAATAAATCAAAGCCGGCATCAAATCAAAACCATCCAGCTGGTAAACTACATGCAGAAACTAATAAAAATTACAATGAGCCCTTATGATTACAACAAAGTCTTTGATTTTATTCAAAATAAAGGAAGACAAGATTTCGGGAAAAACTTCTCACTTAAAGATGAAGACAAACCAATCATTAAAAAGCTAGCTGCCTACTTTTTAAAAGACACCTATACCTGTGCTCGCGAAAAAATCCATTTGCAAAAAGGTATTTTACTAACCGGCCCAGTGGGCTGTGGTAAAACAAGCTTAATGCACCTGATGAAATATTTCAGCAACCATCAGCAAGCCATTTACATTTTAAAATCCTGTCGAGAAGTAAGTTTTGAATTTATAAAAGATGGTTATGAGGTCATGAACCGCTACGGACGAAACAGCTTTGCTAAAAGTGGTCAGGCAGAAATACCTCGCAACTATTGCTTCGATGATTTGGGTACCGAAAACAATTTAAAATACTTTGGAAACGAATGTAATGTAATGGCTGAGGTATTATTAACCCGTTACGATTTATTCATAACCCGAAAATTAATAACGCATATCACAACTAATTTAGCTGCCGGTGAAATCGAAAAAATGTATGGTAATCGCTTACGTTCGCGCATAAGAGAACTTTGCAACCTCATAGCATTTCCTTCTCACGCTTCAGATAAAAGAAGATAACCGATTAATTCAATTCAAGTTGAAAACATAATTACATTAAAATCAAATCAGTTTATAATTTAAATATTCTCATCTACATTCCTTATCAAATAAAAAAATCAGTAGCACTACTGATTTTTTTATCTAAGTACTACTACTTAATTTATCTAAGTAGTAGTACTTAATTTTATAACTAAAACTACTTAGAAAATGCTTATTATCATATAGTAACGTGATTTTTTATATTTTTATCCTTAGTATATTTTACATAAAAAGACAATATAGTTTAAGTAGATGATTTATCATTGCATCAAATAAACAATTTACTAACCTTATAAAAATTAAAAATTATGGCTTTTACAGGCAATGAAGCGGAACAATTTCCGCTAGACACAGCAGCAGCATGGACAGCAAATTACAGAAAAAAAAATCCAAATGGTATTAAAGCACACTTTTTTGGCATGAACATCATTAAACAAATATTAGCACAACCAAATTGTGTTGGCATTAGATGTTATTATGCCTTAGACGAAAAAGGAGTTCAACAAATGATTATGGTTGGAGCAGATAAAGACGAAAATGACCTTTATAATGGCATCATTGCAGAGGTTTCATTACCATGCCCTCCATACTGCGCGAACAGCAGTCCATTGTTGTAAATTACTAAAGGCGCATTAGCGCCTTTTTTTTATATTTACGGTTTTACTTTATATTTGAATAAGGATCTTTTAATATATATTTTAGGTTACATTTCTGCAACTGGAACTGTTGTGCCTTTTTTATTTGGAATTTTCCGTTACAAATATTTACAAGTTCAGCTCAAGTGGATTTTTCTATTATTTGGCCTTGGCAGCTTAACAGAACTTGTTAGTTTCATTTATAAAACTTTAGTTAATCCAAACAATGTATGGATATTTAATTTTTACCAAATTTTAGAAACCACTATTATAATTATCTTTTACTCAATGTTAACTCAGGTAAAACTAAAAAAGCGTCTCCTGTATTTATTTATTATATTGTTCACAATAGTATCTGTGTATCAAATCTCAAATATCGGTTCTGCAAGATTAAATGACTTATCATTTTCCATTGAATCAATAATAGTTGTACTACTAACCATTTTAAACTTTCATTCAATCCTTAAAAAACAAGTTTATACTAATATTTTAAATGCTCCAATATTTTGGATAAATTCAGGCTTCCTAATATTTTACTTTGGCAACTTATTTCTTCACATCTTCAGTAAATATCTCCAAGCACATGCAATTAATGCTTTTTTTGAACTATGGGTATTTCATTCGATTTTTAACATCATTCTTTACATCTTAATCAGCATCGGCTTTTGGAAAACCAAGAAATCACAAATATAAAATTACTAATTACAATTGGTATATTTTCAACCCTTTTCATAGCAGCTGTTGTAATACTATTTGTAGTTTATTACCAACGTAAAATGCTACTCAAAGACGCTAGTATCAAACTAATGGAGCAAGAAAAACAAATCGAATTATTCAAGGCCTCAGTCGAAGCTGAAGAGAAACAAAAAGAAAAAATCGCTCGCAATCTCCACGATGAAATCAACCCAATACTCAACACTCTAAAATTCAATATAACTAAACATCGTATCAAAGCCCAAAAAAACGAACTCGATCCTGCTAGCATGCTCGCTGATGAAGAAACCTTAAACAAAGTAATCGAAGGTATTCGTTCTGTTTGTTACGATCTTATTCCTTCTTTCTTTTTAGAATACGGCCTAATTGTTTCTCTAGAATCTTATGTAAAAAACGTTCAAAATATGGATGATATTTCAGGTGAGTTTTATAGCGATGTCATACCTGAAGAACTCGAAACATTTAGCCGTCAGGAGCAGTTGAATATGTATAGAGTTTGTCTTGAAATATTAAACAACTTATTTAAACATTCTGAATGTAAGTTCTTCAGTGTTTCTATGAATAGTCTTAATAAAAGTCTTGTATTTAAAGTAACACATAACGGTAAAGGCATTAGCAATGAAGAAATGAATTTATTTACCGAAAATTCAAAAGGCTTAGGACTTAAATCGTTAAAAGCGTTCATTATTTTACTTAAAGCAAATATCAATTATAATAAAGATATTAATTCCTCATCAATTACTTTAACAGTGCCACTAAATCCAAATAAATTAGTATAAATGATCAAAAAAACAATAAACATAGCCATAGTTGATGATCATGTAATTATGCGTCAAGGACTTATATCACTTTTAGCTGAATATGAGGAGATAAATATTTTATTCGATGCCAACAATGGAAAAGAATTGATGGATAACCTCAAATCGTCAAAACCAGATATTGTATTATTAGATATTGCAATGCCTGTTATGAATGGTAAGGAAGCTCTGGAAAAAATGCAACTGAAATATCCAAATATTAAGGTCATAATCATGACCAATTATTTCCATGACGAACACATCATCGAATTCATAAAAGCAGGTGCTTGTTCTTTCCTTCCTAAAAATTGTAATATCGATAAGTTACTCGATGCACTAAATTATGTTTACGAGCATGGATATTTCTACGAGAATAGAATATCTGCAGCAATGGCATCCTTATTAAAAAAAACACCTACAAATAACAAAGTTGTGGCTGATACAGCATTTACTAAACAAGAAATTAAAATTGTAAAACTAGTTTGTATAAAAAAAACAAATGCTGAAATTGCCGACGAACTTTGCGTCAGTGTTAGAACTATCGAAAGTCATCGATATAATATTTCTAAAAAAACAAATACCAATACACCAATCGACCTCATTGAATATGCCGAAAAAAATGGCATTCTAAATCTGTAACTTCAAAAATTAAGTAGTACTACTGATAGGTATTGATTTTATGCTGCTCTAACTTTAGTATAAAAAATATCAATGCTAAAAAATCACTTTTTGTTTTAATACTTTTTTAACGCTGTTATTTATAAAACTCCGCATGAAATTAATGATATTTATACACTTTCATCTTTATAACTATAACCTTCGTACCAATACTATTTTTACAATATCTATTTCACCCTGCAATTCTTTCATTTTTACATTATCACCATTCTGTTTAGCTTTTTTCCAAGCAATCATATTTATTGTAGGTATAAAATCATAAATTGTTCTTGTCTTTTTTGTTTCATTGTGATTCATTGGATCACTAAGTAATCCCGATAATTTAGTTCCATCATCAAGCTTGAACTCAATATGAAAATTATGGTATGGGAAAAATTCTGATTCAGTCATAAATTTTTTTTTAAAATTATTAATTTTTACTGGCAATTATTTCGTAGAAAATTTGCAATAATCTTTTGCTGGATAATCATCGCTTTTCGTTCTATTATTCTGCCATTGCAATGGCTGCAAATTACTCAAGTCATCTGTGCCATCTTTAGCAACCGGTTTAATATGGTCAATTTCCCAACCGCTTCCGTTTTCTGCCGTGTCACCATGTTTACTCCATTCTATCCAAGCACCACAATGATCTTTTCTCTTTTGTGATGAATCTATACCTGGAACTATTTCTGCTTTATTCCAAACAGCTTTTTTTGTTTCATCTGTCCAGGAGTTCCCATTCCTATCCGTGTTATGTTTTCTTGCCATAATATTTCGTATTTTAGTTTTAAATATACACCTCCCAATCTCCCACCACCCCAAAATCGAAGCGTATTCTGCAACACTGTTAAAAACGATAACAAGGTGCTAATTTTAGATTTCATTAGTTGAGTTAGAAAAACCTTTAGTGTTTTTTGTCACGAAACTTTTGTAACCAAAAGAGCGCGTGGCAATCGTTTTGCCTTGATTTTTCTTTGGTTCTTTTTTTGTATTCAAGACAAAGAAAGAATAAAACGCTATGTATTCCAGATAGCATTTTTAGGATATGCAAAAAGAAAAGAAAGTCCCTCTCTCTACTTAGAAAAGTAATTTAAAATTCAGTACTAATACTTAAATAAAAAATTCAGTAGTACTACGGATTGTATATAGCGTTCACTAAAATTAGTTTTGTTATTTATTTAAAATATTTATTAAATAATCTTACTAAGCAATGGCAAAACCTATCAACTTAGCAATCGTAGATGATCACTCCTTATTTCGTGATGGTTTAATAGCACTTTTAAAAGAATTTGACAACATAAATATTGTTTTTGATGTAAGTAATGGTAAAGAATTATTAGCAGAGTTAAAACTTAAAAAACCCGATGTTATTTTACTCGATATCGAAATGCCTACGATGAATGGCAAAGAAGCTTTATATAAAATTAATCTCAAATACTCAAAAATAAAAGTCATTATGATGAGTTCTCATTTCAATGATGACTATATTTTTGAATTCATTAAAAATGGAGCTTGTGCATTTTTACCTAAAAACTGTGATATAGAAATTATTCTTAAAGCTATAAATTCAGTTTTTGAGCTCGGTTACTATTATGATGATAAAGTCTCAAATGCAATAGCATCTTTGCTTAAAAAATCACCTTCTTCAATTAATGAGGTTGTTGCCGATTCAGATTTCACAAAAAGAGAAATTGAAATTATTAAATTAATATGTGATAAAAAGTCAAATATCGACATCGCAGAAGAACTTAGCTTGAGTGTAAGAACAATCGAAGGTCATCGATACAATATCTCCAAGAAAACCAAGACGTCAAATACAATCAATCTTATTGAATATGCAATTCAAAATAATATTTTAAATTTTTTTTAACCTTTTCATATTAAACTAAGTTACTATTTGTAATAAATCAGTTAGTACTACTTTACTTTTGTTAGCAGGGTAAGATATTAAATCCTGATACTTTAGTTTTTAATAAGTTGTGAGCTTTATGAATTCCACAATAACCTAATAAAAACACTAAAAATATTATGTGATGTAATTTACCCAATGCAAAATGATTTCTGAAACCTCGTTGCTATTAAACGCATAGCAACGGGGGTAGATTGTTTTTATTTAAAATATGGCTACTTAAAATATTTAGTAAACCTGTTTTGTTAATAGTAGTTGAGCTTACTTTGAAGGCGCAAGTATCATTTGGTAAACTTAGTTTGTCGGTTATCGTCAACCACTTGGCTATAATGGTTTCACGCTTTGCAATCAGTTTGATTTGTAACAATGTCTACTATATCGCTGATAACAAAGATAATTGCTTAATGGACTTTTGCAAAGAAAAAATAAATGTCTTACGCGCAGCGACAATATTTGCAAAAGATTTGGTGTCCGCCCTCATTAGGCAAAGGTTCTGTGATAGCCAGTACATTATAGTCTTTTATATATTACTTTTCGCTTCGATTAATTTTAACTTTAACTCGTCACTATAGTCATGCTCATATAGTATAGCGCAAATTATTTCAAATAATAAATCTTTATCTATTCGATCGTCAGCAACGTCAACTGCGATATTTTCCATTTCAGTTACAAATTTACTCACTTCAAAACCATAACCATTTATTTCCATAAAATATGCAGATAGAGCAATTGAAGATCTTTTATTCCCATCGTTAAACGCATGATTTTTATTTACAGAAAAAAATAAATGAGTGATTTTTTCTTCAATTGTAGGGTAGTAAAGATCATTTTTTATATGTTCTAAAACACTATCTAAAAGTCCAAGATTTAAGGCGCCTAGAATTCCTCCAGATTTCTCTATGATATTATCGTGAACAAATATTGCATGTTGTTTGTCAAAATATAGAAAGTCGTCCATCTCTTATCTATCTTTTAAACGTTTAAAGACCTCTATATTTTCGTCAATTCTATCTTGTAAACTTTTACTTTTTTCTCCAAGAAATCGCTGATAATCAGAAAAGTCGATGCTGCCTACATAATGTTTCAGGTTATCATGAAGCACCTGTCTAAAACCATAGTCACGTGTTGCCATTTTTGTGCGAGCGTTTTCTATGTGAGGTTTTTGTTGAGGATGTTCTGCAAAAGTTTTAAGAAGTTCATCCATTTCATTTTTTGTCAGTTTTCTTCCAAGTGTATTTGATTTTAATTCCATTTCATGAGCAAGTCCAGTCTCAAATGATGCAATTAAAATTAAAATTTCAGAATACATGGTATCTCTTAAATTTTCTTCTTCTTCAAGTTTCAGAATTTGTTTGTATTCCTTGGCGTTTTCCTTAAATATACATCGATATATTTCATCAGTATAATATGCATATTTATAATTTCCCATATCTAAATTTTTATGAAGAGCATTTGTGAACTCTTTTCGATAATGGGGTTCTTTTAGCATACTATGAAAGAAATCTTCATCTCTTTGATTTATGTATTTCGTTGAACCTCCTAACCTGTGATTTAAGGTATCAATAACAATGTCTAGCATTTTACTTCTAATTGCTTTTGCCATTTCACTTTCCACAAGTAACATTCCTAAATTTAAAAATGCTCTAAAATTAAATACACCTAATTGAGTCGTTTTACTTTGAATGTTTATTACTCCGCCGAACTCTTCTTTGAATGCTTTTAAAGTTGCTCCTTTAAAAAGTTCATATCCGTTATGTTTTAATTCTTTTTCGTATTGTGAAAGATACAAGTCAATTGTACTGGTATCGACTCCATAGAAGTCAGCTAATTTTTCTTTTGTAAAACGATATTCATTTTGGAATAGCATTCCTGAAACTCCAAGATATTGCTGTATATTTGTAACAGCATCATGGTTATTTAGGATGTTTTGTCTATCAATGGCTGATATAGTTAAATCTCTCATTTTTTCCAAATTTTGTTAATAACTTGTTAATTGCTCGCCTTATAAATCAGGTGAGCAAATCTTAATCGTCAGTTAATCAAGTATTTAAGTCGACTTAAAATTGTTGAAAACCAAACAACTTTGTTTGGGTGTACCTCAATGTTTCAGTGACTTTTTTCAAAAAACGATGTAAGTGATTTTAAAGATACAAAAATAAATTTAATGTTTTCAGGATGTGATTTTTGGTCTACTTGTATTGGCTATAAAGGTTTCGCGCTTTGCAATCGGTTTGATTTGTAACAATGACTACCGAAACGCTAGTAACAAAGATAACTGCTTACTGGACTTTTGCAAAGAAAAATAAATGTCTTTCGCACAGCGACAATATTTGTAAAAGCTTATACTGTTGCCAAAGCATATATGTTAAAGCCTAGGTGGTTCTATTTTGTTGCAGTTAGATTACGCGTCTGCATACACAGGAAAAACTATACTAAAACTAACAAGTACTTTGTTGTTTAATGTTAAGTTAACTGGGTTTTGTGAGGTCAACACACTACAAAAATAATTTGA
>CANJJP010000059.1 GCA_947474485.1 Bacteroidota bacterium
AAACTCATTAATATATTTTTCTATCAAACTAAGTACACTAGGGACAAAACTTGTAACCGTAATGTTATGTTGTTGTATAGTTTTTAAAATAGCAATATGTTTTGCATTAGATTCAGGAACAACATATACAGCAGCTCCTACATTCCATGCGCAAAAAATAGAGAATACAGAAACATCAAAGCTTAATTCATACGATTGTAAAAATTTATCATTAAAATTAAAATCATACTCTCTTAAATAATAATTAAACAAATGATTTACATTCCTTCTTGAAATAGGAACGCCCTTTGGTTTACCTGTACTTCCACTTGTATAAATAACATAAGCTAATTGAGAATTATTTTTCGGCTCCAATTCAACTTGCCCCGCTTTTAAATCATCACTAATTTTAATCAGATTGATCTCTAACAAAAAATCAAAATCACTATTAAAACAAATAACATGTTTTAATTTTGCATCCGCTACAATTTCCTTAATTTTTTCATTAGGATATTTGGCATTTAGCGGGGCATATGCAGAACCAATATATGAAACAGCTAATATTGCTGCGTATGAATCAACATGGTTTATACATTGAATACCTATTAAATCGTTTTCAAGATGTTTTATTTTAGAATAAATTACAAGCGATTTATTAAACAAATAATTATATGTATAATTTTTGTTATTAATATTCAAAGCAATTGCGTTTGGACTTTGCTTCAACCAAAACAAAAAACCCTCAACTAACCTATCATTAGGATTTATATTAGAATATGTTTTTAAAGAATTTGACACGCTAAAATATTATTCGTAAATTTCGATAAAATATTCTTAAGATGAGTAAATATATTTTATCCTTATCAACTCTTTTAATGTTGAACATTTGTTTTGCACAACAAACAAAGATGAATTTTTATCTTTTAAATAAAATAAATACTAATCCTGAAGCTCACCTTAATGTACTTGTTAAATGTAACGAACAGAGCATAAAAGAAATTGCAAGTAAATATGATTTAACCATTTCACATGGTTCCAATAGCATCTATTCCTTAAGTGGAAAAGGAATTGATTTAATGCAGGCTTCCAAAGAAAAGGACATTAAAAGAATGGAACATTTCAAATCAAACCTGCAAGTTTTAGATGACTCCTCATTAGTAAAAAATAATATTCATCCTGTGCACAATGGTGCTACGCCGCTTACACTTCCCAGTTATAAAGGAAAAAACGTAGTTATCGGTGTAATAGATACAGGTTTAGATTTTGGACACCCCGATTTTAAAGATTCATTAGGTAATACGCGTGTAAAGTTTTTATGGGACCAAAAATTTGCAGTAGCAAGTAATACACCTCAACCCTATAATTATGGGCAAGAGTGGGACAGCTTGCAAATAATGCAGGGCAATTGCCCTAGTGTTGGCAATAACAACGGTGGACATGGGACAAAAGTTACTGGAGTTGCAGCAGGAAATGGAATTACAGAATTTAAATACAGAGGTATTGCGCCTGAAGCTGACATTATTTTTGTAGCAATTGACTTTAATAATTCGACCGAAGCTATAATTGCTGATGCAGTGCATTACATTTATGAAAAAGCAAATCAATTAGGGAAACCTTGTGTTATCAATTGCAGCTTGGGAGATTACTACGGTTCGCACGACGGAACTGATTTACAAGCACAATATATTGGGGGCCTTGCAGCTGCGCAACCAGGAAGAGCCATGGTAGCGGCTAACGGAAATGCAGGGAATATTCCTTTTCATTTGGGTTATTCTGCTACTAATGATACAAGTTTTACTTGGATAGCAAATACAAGTAATCAAATTGGCTTTGATGTTTATGGCGACTCAGCTGAATTTGCTAACTTAAAAATTACACTTGGTGTAAGCGACAACAATTTGAATTATAAATCAAATTTTGGGTTTAGAGATATTGATTCATCATTGGGTGTTATTGTTTATGACACACTTCGCTTTGGAGGGAATAAAATTGGGGATATATTCACCTACACTGATTACACTAATGGTTTATACACTTTTTCTTGCCTTATAAATGCGGATAGTTTAAACTATTTATGGTCGTTTGAAACCGCAGGAACCGGAAAAATAGATTCGTGGAATTTTGATTGGAAATCGGCAGGTTTGCCAAGTCCAACAGCATTACCACAAATCATGAAATATAAAAGACCTGACACTTTGCAAACTATGTGTACTAGTTTTCAATGTAGTGATGATGTATTGAGCGTTGGAAATTATGTTGGTAGAAATAGCTATCGTGACGTGAGAGACACTTTATACTTTTTCCCAGGTGTTGTTGATAGTATTTGGGAAACGTCAAGCTACGGGCCTACAAGGGATTTAAGAGTAAAACCTGATATTTGCGCAACAGGCGAAAATATTGTAACCACAGGTGAAAGAGGTTTCATGCAATGGCTAATTGTTAACTATCCATTTATAGTTACTAGAGACAGTATGCATATGATTTTTGGAGGTAGTTCAGCCTCGGCGCCTGTTGTTGCTGGCTTGGCAGCTCTTTATTTTGAAGCAAATCCAACTGCAACAAATCAAATGCTAAAACGAGATATTATTAATTGTGCTAAAACAGATACATTCACAGGTGCAGTACCTAATAACTTATGGGGGAATGGGAAATTAAATGGTTTTGGCGCTCTTATTTGTAGTTTACCCTCTCCTGTTGGCGTTAATGAGTATAATACAAACACAAAGGGAATAACTGTTTATCCAGTTCCTTTTACTAATGAGCTAAACATTATAAGTAATAACATTATTAAGGGAAAAATAAAACTCATAGACATTAGCGGAAGAATAGTTTATGAAAACGGAATTGAGCTAAAATCAGGGACAGTATCTAAACAAAAACTCCCTGTTCTTTCACAAGGAGTTTACATTATGGAAATAAAATCTAAAGAAACTATATTGAGAGAACTAATCTTAAAAGATTAATCTGCTTTAATATATACGTCCTCATCTTTATCAAAGAAAAAACTCATTGCCATGTTCTTTTTGAAAAAGGCTTTAATCTCCTCCGAACTAGCAAATTTTTCGTCAATATTCTCAGTTACTGGTGCTAATGTTAATTTAGAGCCGCTAGTTGTAATTTCTACTTTATAGAAATAGTAAGTTTTGGTTGTAGCTGATGTTTCATAAACATTAAAAAAACGGACATTATCTATTACTGAAAGAAAACCTTCATAAGATGTAATTTCTCCAGAGCTGCCGCTCTTTTTCTCTATTGAATAGATGAAATCATTCTTTTTAGTAACGTTGTATGCATAATCCGAACTTGACTTCGTCTCCCACTTTCCAAGTATTTTATCATCAATTTTCACACTTGCTTTGTCTATTGGGCTTTCGGATGTGTATGGACAAGCAGTTAACATTAACATTAAACCAACTAGTACAGTAAATTGCAAAAATATTTTCTTCATAGTTTTCAAATTTAGATTATAAAAAAAAACCGTCTCATAACTGAGACGGTTTTTTTTAAAGAAATAATAATTATTTATCTGGGTTAACCGTTTCTAATTTTTCTGAATCTTCTTCACCAGATACTGGCGGGCGATAAGAAGGGATTTCAACTTTAGGTTTAGTAGGATCAATATAATCCCAACTTAAAATTCTAAATACAACACGACGGTTGATAGAATGTAAAGCTTCTTGACCTTCTTTTGTTTTTTCCTTTTTAATCGCAGCATCTTGAATTTTCAGTTTACGCTCACCCCAACCTTTAGCTGTCATACGCTCTTTAGGAATCCCCTTAGAGATTAAGTAATCAACACAAGATTGAGCACGTTTTTGAGATAAGTCATCATTTGCTTTAGTAGCACCACGACTATCTGTATGTGCACTTAACTCAATAATAATAGTGGGGTTCTTTGTTAAAACGTTTAACAAGAAGTTTAATGAATCTTGGAATTGAGGTTTTACATCCCATTTAGCTAAGTCAAATAAGATAGAAGGTAATTTAATTTCATCCTTAACAGGAGTTAATTCGAAATCCTTTTGGAAATTTTGAGATTCCATTACACTTACAGTTGTAAAACTACCATGATCATCAGAAGCTAAGAATCCTAGTTTCGCAGTTGGAGTTGTAACAGTTTTATCTGTTGAAGTATATATATCGTAAGTAACTTCTGGATCTAAATGCATGCTGTAATTGCCCGAAGCGTCAGTTTTAGATTGAACTAATTTACCATCGCTGCCTTTTAAAATAATTGAACAATTTGCTATAGGAGTTTTATCCTCCACATTTTTAACTGTACCATTAACATTAAAAACAAGGGGTGGTAATACAAACGACCAAATATCATCGTTACCTTTTCCACCTTGACGGTTAGAAGATAGGTAACCACGCTCTTTTGTTCCTTCGATCATAATACCAAAATCATCAAATTCTGAATTTAATGGGTACTTTAAATTCTCAACCTGTCCAGTTGGCTTGCCCTCTTTATCTAAAGCAACTTTAAAAATATCTAATCCCCCTAAACCAATATGCGCATCAGAAGAGAAATATAATGTTTTACCATCTTCAGTTAAATAAGGATAACATTCTGTACCTGCAGTATTCACAATAGAGCCTAAGTTAACAGGCGTTCCCCAATCTTTAGCCTTTTTATCATAATGAGACATCCAAATATCTGCTTTACCTAGTGTTCCTTGAGTATTTGAAGCGAAATACATTGTATTTCCTTCAGCATTTAAAGTAGGATGAGCAAAGTTAACGCTATCAATACAGAAAGATAATATAGTTGGGTCACCCCAGCCTGCTCCTGCTTTTTTAGATTGATAAAGATTTGGACGTTCTTTTTTTCCTTTTACTTCTAATACTCTAGAAAGAATCATCATATCACCTTTTTTGGAAACAACCGCTGCTCCTTCATTAACTTCGGTATTAATAGGAGCTCCAATTGGAGAAGGTGTACTCCACTTTCCATTCTTATCTAAAGTTGTTTCAAATAAATCAGAGTGAGTTTGACCAGTAGACTCATCGATTGTTCCCATAGCACCCTGACGAGTAGATGTAAACATTAATTTATTATGCTTTTTATCTGCATAAGAAGGACAAAAATCAGCTTCTTTTGAGTTAAATAAAGCCATATTTTCAACTTTGTGACGAGTTGGCGCGTCAACCCATTTTTGAGCTAACTCACAAGACTTAATTCTATTCTCAACAATTGGGTCACCAGGAACTTCTTTCTTGTAGTTCTCGTATTCAGCAACTGCTTCATTATATAACTTTTGTTCCTTTTTAATTTCACCAATATAAAAATAAGAAATTGGATCAGGATATTTTGCTTTAATAGCTTTAGAGTAATAGGTCTCAGCATCCTTTATTTGATTAATATGACGATAACACTCCGCAGTACGGAATAATATGCGCGCTTTTTTATCCGCCTTTTTCTCTTTAGCGTAAGCATTTTTGTACAAATCAATTGCTTTAAAGAATTCCTTTAAATCATAGAATTTATCCGCTTCTTTCAAGAAATTTTTCTGTGCAAAAGAAACAACCGCAAATAACGCAGTAAAAGCCAATGTTAGAGTCAACTTTCTCATCATAGTCTATCTTAATTTTAAATTTATTGACCGCTAATGTAACATTTTTTTTAATACCAAGTAATGTTAAATAATTTTTATTAAAAATATTATCTGATTTAACTTATAAAACAAGTGTTTTATCTTTGTTTGAAATGGGTTCGTGATTATTTCTTGAAATAAATCCCCCACCTATTAAATCTTCACCCTCATAAACTACAGCAGATTGACCGGGAGCTATACCTTTTACTGCAGTATGAAAAACAACTTCCATTAAATCTCCTGACTTATTAATGGTTGAATTTGCACCCTTATCTTTATATCTGATTTTGGTTAAGGCTTCGAAATTTTCAGGTAATTCAGCGTATTTAACATAGTTAAAGTCTCGGACAAGCATTTGTTGCTTTTTTAAATCCTCTTCATCACCGAGAACAACGGTATTTGTTTCAGGAATAATTTCACTTACAAACATTGGTTCTCCAAGAGCTATTTCTAATCCTTTTCTTTGACCAATAGTATAAAAAGGGTATCCCTTGTGCTTTCCAACCTCTTTACCCTTATATATAAATGCCCCGCCTTCCACTTGCTTTTCAAGTTCAGGTTTTTTAGTTTTTAAAAACGCTCGATAATCATTATCCGGAATAAAGCATATATCATAGCTTTCGGGCTTATTTGCAAGCTCGCTAAAACCATAATCTTCCGCCATTTTTCTTATTTGCGGCTTTGTAAATTTACCTAATGGGAAAATTGTGCGCTTTAAACTTTCTTGCGATAGCCCCCAAAGCACGTAAGATTGGTCTTTATTAGTGTCTAATCCTCTTGAAACAACAAAACGTCCATTTTCTTCTCGCACTTGTGCGTAATGACCAGTTGCAATAAAATCACAACCCAACATATCTGCACGTTTTAAAAGTGCATCCCATTTAATGTGGGTATTACATAAAACACAAGGATTTGGGGTACGACCAGCTAAGTACTCGTCAACAAAATTATTGATGATAAAATCGCCAAACTCGCCTCTTATATCTAAAATATAGTGCGGAAATCCTAAATCAACCGCAACTTGCCTAGCATCATTAATCGAATCTAAACTACAACAGCCTGTTTCCTTTTTTGTAGATCCTGAAGATTGGTAATCCCAAGTTTTCATAGTAATTCCTATAACTTCATAACCTTGTTCATGAAGCATCATTGCGGTAACAGAACTATCTATTCCGCCACTCATTGCTACTAAAACTTTTCCTTTTGCCGACATTTTATTTTTTCGCTCCTTTAGCTGGTGTAGATGCTTTTTTTGTTTCTTTTGAAGATTTTCCTGTGCTTCCTGTTGTCTTACCTTTTGGATTTTTAGCAGGTTCTTCTTTTGGTTCTTTGCCTTTATTCTTTAACAACCAAGCTTCGGCTTCCTTACCGTTAAGTAACTTACCATCATCATAAACATCTTTTGACGTTACTTTTCCTTCCTTGTCTTTATATAACCAAACACTATTTCTATTCCCTCTTTCATTGTAATAACCCATTGCTGCTGGGGTTCCGCTAGGAAAATAAACTGCACTTTTACCCACCTGTTTTCCTTCAATATAAGTTCCCTCTGCTTTTACCTTCTTTCCTTCAAAAAACTGTTTAAAAACTCCGTGGTTTAGATCGTTTTTAAAATTTCGTTCTTCCGCTATTTCACCATTTGGGAAATAAATTAATGATTTACCGTCTTTTTTACCTTCTTTGTATCCTTCCATAGAAAGTAAATTTCCTCCTTCATCATAAAATGTCCAAACTGAGTCTTTTTTTTCATTTACATATTTACCTTGTGCTTGTTTCTTACCAGTCATGTAAAAAACAGTTGCATAACCTACGGTTCCATTATTCTTAAATTCCATAATCGTTTTTATGGTATCAATCTCGGAATAATAATACTTAAACACGCCAACAGGTTTATTATCTTTAAAAGTTCCTTTATATGCAGGCTTGCCTGTTGTTGGATTTAATTTTAACCAGTAACCTTGTTTTAGGCCTTTATCATCGGTTTTGTTTGCAGCAGTTTGCGCATTAAAACTTAATGAACTAATTAATAAGAATAAAAATATGTAGAATTTCATAGTGATATTTTATTGATTATTACAATAACCATGCAAAGATACAAATGTTACAAGTAATTAACATTTTATTTTTCAATACCTTTTAGTATTCATTAATTTTTGGGCTTAATAATTGTAACTTTAAGCTTTGAAAAACACTATAGGCTTAATGAAACACTTTATTATATTAATAGGCTTCTTAATTTGCAATGTAATCATTGCTCAAGAAGATGAAACAAAAAATGCTTGTCCCGAAATAGAAAATAAAAAGGCTATAAAACTATATGAGAAGGCGCAAGACAAAAAGAAATATAAAAAACCTGAACGCATTCAAATACTGAAAGAAGCAATTGAACTAGAACCGAATTACGCAGAAGCCTATTTGCAAATTGGGCAGGAACTCGTTATAAATAGTAAACTAAACAATAGTTCATTTGCACCTACTACTTCTTTTTTCAGAAAAGCCGTTGAAATATGCCCT
>CANJJP010000060.1 GCA_947474485.1 Bacteroidota bacterium
ATAATCAAACACAAAGGAGAAGATGTTGGTTTATATGATACTGTTCTAAATCCAAAGGATTATCAAGAAGGATTTGTAAACGAAGACTAATCTTCCGCTACTCTGTAGCTTTTTATTGGTGGTGTTGTATACTTTTACAAATGTTTTGCCACGCTGCGGCTTATGGTTGGTGTTTAAATTTTACAACAAACGTAATTATCAATAATATTATTTTAAGCTACAGAGTAGCGGCAGCTTTGTAGGCATAATATAATAGTAAAATTCAAGCTACAGAGTAGCGAAACATACACACCAAATTTACAACCTAATCCCAATAACCAGCACATCATCAACCTGCTCCAATTCTCCTCTCCAGTTTTCAAACTCACCAGTTAATGCAGTTATTTGAGTATCCATAGTATCAACACTAATTTTTTGAAGCATTTCGTTTAATGGGCGGTATTTGTATTTTTTACCTTTTGGTCCACCAAATTGATCGGCGTAACCATCGGTATATAAATACAACACATCGCCTTTCTCATAATTTATTTCGTACAACTTAAAATCTTCTTTGCGCTCGCCCATACCAACTGGCATTCGGTCGGCATCTAACTCTTCGTATCCATCTTTTCTTACAATCAACGGAGCATTATTAGCGGCTGCATAACTTAATTTTTTTGTTTGTTGGTCAATGCATAATAAAATTCCATCAAAGCCATCCTTTTGTCCTTCTTTACTTATATTATCTATCAAGCGTTGACGAACAAAATTTAATACCTCATTGGGTTTTTCAATTCCCTTTTCTTTAATTGCCTCGTTTAAATAACCTATGTTTAATAAGCTCATAAACGCTCCAGGAACACCGTGCCCTGTGCTATCACAGGCTGCAATGTAAAACTTCCGATTAGTAGCTGAGCCTGTCGAAGCAGCCCAGTAAAAATCCCCACTCACAATGTCCTTTGGATGAAAGAACACAAAATGTTCTTTCAACTCTTCCTCTAAAAAATCTTTATGCGCTAATAAACTATACTGAATTCGTTTTGCGTAATTTATCGAATCAACAATTTCCTTTTGTTTCTCTTCAATGATTTTTTTTGGTGTTCGATTTCTTTGGTACGCTCCTTTACTTTATCCTCAAGACCACTATATGATTCTTGCAACTCTTCCACCATGTGATTAAAATTAGCACTCAGCTCTGCAATTTCTGTTGCACCGATTATTTATATCCGTTCACTTAAATTGCCTTGCCTAATGCGTTTGGTTTTTTCCGAAAGGTTTTTAATTGGTTTAATAAGCACCCTTGCCCTAAAAACAATAAATAGGGATAATGGGAAAATAAAGAAAACCAAAATTTTTAAGAACTTAACAAACTCCGACTTAAGTAATTCGCGCTCTTGCTGGTTATCTGTTACCACTTGCAAAACATAACTATCATACAATCCAGTATTAGCTATTTCGATACAAATAAAGTGATTACTTACTTTTAAACCATCTTTTTCTTCCATTAAAACTTGATCCTTCTTTTCTTGTATCACTTTATTTATGATAGCATCAAATCTTTTTTCAAACACAAGTGAAGGAATGTTTTTAATTACAGCATCTATCTTCGTTCCTCTTAAAGAAGAATAAGATGCTGCCGAAAGTTGAACCTTTTTTAGCATTAGCGATTGCAAACCATCTGCCTTATCCGAATAAAAGCCAAGCTCAATTACAAATCGTTTTGTTGTTGATGGAATAAATGAATACTTCTTAATTTTTTTGGTACTCATTTCTAAACCAAACCGATCTGCACTAAACTTTCCTTCCTCTCTAATTTTATCAAAAAACTTAGCGAAATCTGGGGCTATCTTTCTAAAGTTTAATCCCAAGTCATTTTTAAAAGTAGTGTTGCAAATAACAGCATTGGTATCTATGATGTAAATACTTTCTGTTACTGTATCTAATCCAAGTTTTACTGATAGTTTGTAAAGGTTAGCTGTTGAAAGATCAATTCCCTTTGCTTCTTCTTCAATAATTAATTTACTCATTTGCTCCATACGTTTGTTAAATGAAGCTTCGTGCAGCACCATTCCTTGGTCGTATAAATCAACTAAGTTTTTAATTTCTAAAGTAAGGTGCTTAATTTGCTCTTGCTTTAATTCCCTTAATTTTTCTTTTCCCGAATAGTAATTGTATCCTAAAAACACAAGAACAAATAACAACATAGGGGCAATTATATTGAGTAATTGCTGTTGAAGTATATTCATTCTTTTCATAGCGAAAAATTACTAAAAGTTTTTGGATTGATGGTATATTTTCTTCTAAAGAATCTTATCCAATGCTGTTCCAAGGCCAATTATTTCAATAACTTTGTTTCCATATGCCGTCTTCATTCGACCCATTTAAAATAGAATTACCCGTTACCGAAATTATTGCTGATGTAAGAAAAGAACTTGCTTTGGGCAATACACTTATTGTAAATGCTCCACCTGGCGCAGGAAAAAGTACTTTATTGCCACTAGCTTTATTAGATGAAAATTGGTTAGAAGGAAAAAAAATAATTATGCTCGAGCCTCGGCGATTAGCTGCTAAGACCATTGCAGCACGTATGGCTGATTTATTGGGAGAAGAAGCGGGGCAAACAATTGGTTACCGTATTCGTTTTGAAACTAAAGTAAGTGCAAATACAAAAATAGAAGTTGTAACAGAAGGAATTTTAACCCGCATGTTACATCATGATAATGCATTGGAAAATCTAGCCCTTGTAATATTTGATGAATTTCACGAACGTAATTTGCATGCTGATTTAGCATTGGCATTGTGCAGAGAAGCACAACAAGTATTGCGCCCTGATTTGCGGATTATGATTATGTCGGCAACGTTAAACATGCCGCAACTAAAAGCTTTATTAAATGCACCTGTTGTAGTAAGTGAAGGAAGGCAATACCCAGTTGAAGTAATTTATGCAGGTGATGCGGATGAAACCATGTTGCCCGAACTAGCTGCACGTTTAGTGTTTAATGCAGTTGCAAAGCATGAGGGAGATGTTTTACTCTTTTTACCCGGTGAAGCTGAAATAAAAAAGTGTGCAGCTATTTTGCAAAATCAATTGAACGATTTTTGTATTCATCCACTTTACGGAATGCTGCCTCAGCGTGAACAATTTTTAGCAATCGTACCTAATAAATTTGGTAAACGAAAAGTGGTATTAGCAACATCCATTGCAGAAACAAGTTTAACGATTGAAGGAATAAAAATTGTTGTTGACTCAGGTTTTGGGCGCAATTCCAAATTTGATATTAAATCAGGTTTATCGCGTTTAGAAACCAATCGCATTTCGAAAGATGCTGCCGACCAACGCGCAGGGCGTGCTGGGCGTTTGAGCGCAGGTGTGTGTTATCGCATGTGGACATTAGCTACACATGCGCGCTTAGCCGAACATCGTATTCCTGAAATTATGGAAGCTGATTTAGCGTCCTTAATGTTAGATATGGCAAAATGGGGCGTTAATGATATTACACAGTTAACATGGTTAAGTCCGCCACCAAAAACATCCTTAGCGCAAGCAAATGAAATGCTGCATCAAATAAATGCATTAGAAAACAATCGCATAACTGAGCATGGAAAACAAGTTCATGCATTGGCTTGTCACCCAAGGATTGCGCATATGTTATTGATGGCAGAAGACACAAAAGCAAAACAACTGGCAACAGATATTGCAGCTGTATTAGAAGAAAGAGATCCTTTACCAAGAGACAGCGGGATTGATATTAATTTACGTATTGAAACTTTACGCCGACAAAGAGGAAATAATAATTTAGGAAATAAATTTTCTCGCATCGAAAAAAATGCTGCTTCCTATCGTAAGTTATTAAACCTAGATGCAGATAATAGCACGCATGATTCGCACGATGCAGGTTTATTACTTGCTTACGCCTACCCCGAACGCATTGCATCTGCAAAGCCTGGAAACAATGCACAATTTCAATTAGCAAATGGAAAAATTGCAACAGCTGGGCATAGAGATGATTTAGCGCATGAAGCTTGGTTAGCCGTTGCTAATATGGATTTACGCGATGGTTTAGGAAAAATATTTTTAGCAGCTCCGCTTAATCCAAAAGACTTACTACCAATGGTGAAGGAAGTAGAAAGTGTTGTGTGGGATACTCGCAAAGGCGGTATTGTAGCAAGCAAAGATTTACGAATTGGAAACATTGTATTACAATCAAAACCAATAACTAAATTTAATGAAGAACAAGTTATAGCTGCAATATGCAAAGCAATTGAAAAAGAAGGAGAGAATCTCCTAAACTTTGATGATAAGATGAAACAATTGCAAAATCGTATTTTAAGTTTGCGTATTTGGAATCCAGAAGAAAACTGGCCCGACGTAAGTATTGAAACATTAGTAATGAATGCATCTACATGGCTTTCTCCTTATCTTAAAAACATAAAAAAAGCAGATGACTTAAAACGTGTTGATTTATATGAAGCGTTATACCATTCATTAGATTGGGAAAAACAAAATGAACTAAACACACTAGCTCCTTCAAAATTAGAAGTGCCAAGTGGTTCTAAAATTCCAATCGAGTATTTTGCAAACGGGGCAACTCCGGTACTATCGGTTCGTTTACAAGAAGTGTTTGGGTTAATTGATACACCTGCACTTAACAAAGGAAAAATAAAAGTAGTTATGCATTTATTATCTCCTGGTTACAAACCCGTGCAAGTAACTACCGACTTAAAAAGTTTTTGGAATAATTTATACCACGAAGTAAAAAAAGAATTGCAACGCCGTTACCCCAAACACGCCTGGCCCGATGACCCTTGGACAGCAGATGCTGTGGCAAAGGGGAAGAGTTGGAAGTGATACATGGAGAAACTTTTGCGGAACTTCTAAAAAATGCGCCTCCTCCTTCGAAATACTTCGATAAACTAAGTGCAGGCGCTCAGGATGACAGTCGCGTTTTATACTTAGTTTAATTGTTTTAACTCAATTTCTTTAATGCGTTGCGCAAGCTTTCTATTGCCCCGCTTACATCATCCATACTGCAAGTGCCAACGGATAAACGATACCAAGTACTATCTTTATCAGCACCAAATGCGTAGAAAGGAACAACAGCCATTTTACCTTCATCTAAAATGTAACGTGTAATATCAGCCGTATTTTCTAATACTTTTCCTTCAGCTGTTTTTTTGCCTTTTAAATTAAACTGTATAGTTAAATAAATTGCTGCTTGAGGTGTGATTGCATGAACGCCATAACCTTCGTTCTTCAATTGCATAAAGCCATTGTAAAAGCCATCTAAACGAGCGCTAATTTTTTTCTTCTGCTCCACAATAAATGCATCGTACAAACTTAAGTTGTCTAAATATTTTGCACTTGCCATTTGTTCTGCTTTTGGGGCCCAAGCACCAACATGCGTAAGAACAGCTTTCATTTTATCAATAATCTTTTTTGGCCCCATGCTCCACCCCACACGAACGCCAGTTGCTGCTAGTGATTTAGAAATGCCATCTACAAACACAGTGTATTGGCGCATTTCTGGACGTAAGCTTACTGGGTCATAATGCTTAGTATTCCCGTGTGTTAAGGCCCAATAAATTTGGTCATACATAACATACAATGGTTTTACATCGCTTCCTCTTCTTAAATTTTCTGCTAACACCATATCACAAATCTCTTCTAAATCCTCTTTAGAAAAAACAGTTCCTGTTGGATTTTGTGGTGAGCACAATGCTAATAAAGATGCTTCTTGAATAAAAGGTTTAATATCCTTTGCCTTAGGCATAAAATTATTTTCAGGAGTAGCTTGAATGATAACTGGCTTCGCATTATTTAAATACGTGTAGTGGTTATTATTCCATGATGGAACAGCAAAAATTACAGTATCATTTGCATCTACCAATGTTCTAAAAATAGAATAGATAACAGGGCGTGCGCCACCAGCAATTAAAATTTCATCGTTCTTATAATCTAATCCGCCACGTTCCTTTAATAGTTTACTAACTGCATTACGCAACTCAAGCATACCGTCAGCAGCTGGGTAGTTTGTTTGATCAGCAAAATACTCATCAACAATCATTTGTTTTAACTCCGCAGGAATTGGAAATTGTTTAGGATTAAAATCACCAATAGTTAAATTATATATTTTTTCTCCTTGTTTAATCTTCTCATTCACCTCACCAGCCAACTTAATGATTTCTGATCCAATAATGTTTTCTGCTAGTTTCGAAACTTGCAATTCTCTGATGGCACTTGTTACTTGAGACATTGTATTTAATTAAAAAATGAATAATTTGGGAACCGAGCAAATGTAACAATTTCTAATCGTGAAAAAAGTGATTTTTATGCTGATATTTGAAAATAATTAAGTCAAATTTGTCCTACTATTATTATTTGGAATTTTTAGCTATGAAAAAGGATGTTAAATTAGTTTTATCAGGAGGTGGAGCAAGGGGGTTTGCTCACATTGGCATTTTAATTGGTTTAGCAGAATTAGGAATTACGCCCATTGCTATTAGCGGAACAAGTGCAGGAAGTTTAGTAGGAGCTTTTGTTGCTGACGGGTTTCATCCCCTTGAAATAAAAGAAATATTCGAAAAACATAAATTTAAAAAGAGTTTCCATTTAAAAAATCTTAAAGCTGGAATTTTTACTTCCGATTCTATCCATGAAATCATCAGTAAGAATTTGCGAACCAAAAATATTGAAGATTTAAAAATGCCTTTTTTTGTTACAGCAACAAATCTTTTAAGTGGGGATAGAACTGTTTTTAACAGCGGGGCAATTACAGAGCGTGTTGTAGCGTCCTGCTCTATTCCAATTTTACTTCCACCCGTTTATATTAATAACGTTCCTTATATTGATGGTGGTGTTACCAGTAACTTGCCAGTTGAACCTTTTGTTCCTAAAGATAAAATAAAAATTATTGGTGTAAACGTAAATCCAATTTCTCCTTACTCAAGCGAAACAGGTATTATTGATACAGTTGACCGTACTATACAATTGTGCTTAAAAGAAAACGTAATGCGTAATGCTTCATCTTGCGATATATTTATAGAACCAACTGGTATCGATAAATATCAATTAATGGATAATGAAAAAGTAATTGAAATTATAGAAGTTGGTTATAATCATATAAAAACAACTGCAACTAAACTTAGTTCCATTTAATTTATTCCTTAGGAAAATAAATAGGGTGTGTATTATTATAGTTCCGCAAAAATAAACCCATTTGCTTTTTACGTTTTCCTTTACTTAAAGCCATAAAATCTTTATACAATTTTTCATCACGCTTAAGAATTTCGGTAATGGTTGTGAGCTTATAATCCAATACTTGCCCCGAATAAAAATCCAACACAAACTGTCTAACTTCTCTTGACTTTGTTGGCATATTGGTTACTGTCATCCCATAGTTGTAATAATAAGGCGACATTCCGTTGCCTCCAAAATTATTTATTACTTCCACCGAGGCAATGAACTGTGATATGTTACCAAATACTGGTATACGAAACATTTTTTTATCGTAATTAATAAAAATAGTATTGTTTTGAGCAAAACCCCAAATGCTATCTGTTTTTACTTTATGAAGGTGGCCGCCAAAGTTAAACGTAATGAATTCACTGTTTTGAACTACTTTACCAATAAAATCTAATTGGCTTTTGTCTTCATTGGATTCTAAAACACTTTTAGATATTGGACGATTCATCCTAAAGTCAGAATAAGTAATATAAATTCCCTCGTTTAAAAAAAACTCGCGCGTATACTGAATACTATCTTTTTGAGAAAACAACAGTGCAGCATTAAAAAGAAAAATATAAAACAATACAATTCTACCCATAATACAAAGATACTTATAGTTAGGAAATATGTTATCAAATTGTTAGCCAATTAATTTTATTTGCAGAAATGAAGTATATTGCTTTAATTTGCATCTCAATGTTAAAAGCAATTAAACATATTAATTTTAGTACGATGCATGTCACTCGATATTGCATGCGCTCCAATTGCTTTATTTTCTGGGCTTAATAGCCATTTTTCATTTCCCGTTTTATTGAATTTTA
>CANJJP010000061.1 GCA_947474485.1 Bacteroidota bacterium
GAACTTCTCTCAAGCTGAAAATTATGAAAGAGAAAATAGTTGTACTAGCTAAACGATTCTTTGCTATACCAGTGTTCTTTTGCTATTCAATGGCGGATGGAATTTACAACCTACTTAAATCATACAATAATCCTATCAACAAAAAATCAAAATATCCTGATGAGTTCCAATTATTTTTTAACTTTGATTAAAATAATTGGGAAAGACCAGTAAATTAATTTTATATTGTAAAATATGTTATTCTTAATATTATTTTACAAGTGAAAGAATCACTGATTAAACAATATAAGTTTCTCAATAAACTCAAAGGGTTATGAAAATAAGTACAATTCTATTTTTTGTGGCAGGAGTATCTTTTAGCTTTTTCATGGCGTCGTGTGGCGCAAAAGAAGGTAAGAACGAACTAAAAGTCGATAAGACCGCTGTTAAGGCTGGTGAGCAAATCACTCTTACTTTTGTGGCTCAAGAAGGCATGGATAAAAATGCTTGGATTGGATTAATTCCTTCAAGTACACAACATGGTTCAGAAAAAGTAAATGACATATACGATGTTGCTTACAAATATTTAAACGGTGAATCCAAAGGAACTATGACGTTTACCGCTCCATTAAAGGGTGGTAACTACGATTTCCGCATGAATGAGTCAGATTCAAAACTAGACGCAAAAGAATTGGCTACCATTTCTTTTGTTGTTGAAGCTATCCCTCAACAAAATTTACCAAATACAATTACGCTCGACAAAACAACCTACATTGCTGGAGAAGCAATTGTTGTTAAATATACATCAGAAGCAGGAATGGATAAAAATGCTTGGATTGGAATTGTTCCTTCGGATATCGAGCATGGCCTAGAAGCAATTAATGATAAGCACGATCTTTCTTATGTTTACTTAAATGGAAATAACAATTCAACACTTAATATGGTTGCTCCAACCGAGCCAGGTTCGTATGACTTAAGAATGAATGAGTCAGCCTCAAAACAAGGTGCTAAGGAATTAACTTTTATTACTATTACAGTAAAATAATTTACAATAGATTTGTAAAAGTGAATTAAGCGGGTTAGAAATGCTCCACTTTTTTAATACCCACTCACTAATAAATTCCTTGCAGCTTTTTCAGAACATTTTTGTTATTTAGCCTTTCCTTAAAAACTATATAAAGCTTATTAATAATAAGACTTGAATGATATTGCTATAGCCGATTCCATTTGTTTTCTTTAAAATGATTAAAAAGCAAAAGGAAAATGCAAGGAAAATTATCCTATAAGCCCAATCAAATTTATTTAAGATAGAACTGAGTGATATTGTTTCTGATAAAATACATTTAGTACTGCTGACAAAAAAGATTGGCTAGAACGAAGTTGAAATCTATTACGGACCTTTTTATTCACTTCATGATAGACCGATTGTGCCTACACGAACTATGGTTGGCTTGCTACTTTTAAAAAGTATGTTTAGTGTAGCCGATGAAGTTTTAATACCTATGTCAATACTTTAAAACAAGCTTTAAAACAAATGGAATACACGACAGATAAGTTACCAGAAGAAGCCATTTGCGACAGAGGTTATAGAGGTAAAGCAAAAATTAGAGAGTGTAAAATCAGTGTACCTAAACCATTACAAAAAAACTCAACTCGCCATCCAAAAGAATTGGAGCAATGTTTGAAATTGGAACCAATACTCCCATACGTGATTCTTATTTGACAGGCAAATTAGACGATATAGGATTTTGGAATCGTGTATTAAATGAAGAAGAAATTTTATTACTATTTAAAAATGATGAATAGTTAATAATGTAGATTTATTCTAGTCACTTTTATTTCACAATTACTCGCCTTTAATTATCCTAAAGTTTTTAACTGACTTTTCACCTTTTACTTGTAAAAAATAAAGTCCGGCTTGCAAATTATATTTACTAAAATTCCAATTAAACCCAAAAGCATCTTTTTCAAAATAATCTTTGTTTAAAACTGAAATCATTTTTCCTTGCGCATCATATAGGGATATTTGATAATTCCCTTCACTAGGAATATCTAATTCCAAATGCACATTATTTATAAATGGATTTGGATACACATAGGCATTGATTTCATTATTACCATTTTTTATATTACCGGTAACATTTGGCAGACTGCATGGCCCAGTGCCATACATATTTGCATCTAACCACATCAAGCGCTTATAAATCCAGTTTTTCATGCTTCTAATTTCGGCGCTAAAAGTTGGAGGATAAGGTGAAGGATTAGGCCAAACATAAACTCCTAAAATGGGATATTTTGCAAAGTGTCGTACCTGACCTTCATTTACTTCAGATACCATTGAATCTATTTTTGCAAACAGCACAGTTGTATCTAACAAGTTAGTTCTTAAATCAGTGTACTTACAATATAATTTGTTTGAGAAAGAACTATCTGCTACTAATTTATCCCACCAAAAAGGAACAACCCAATTATCAGTAGGACACACAGTATTAAACTTATAAGCCCAACCGGTTGTATCAGAACCATCACAATAATTTGCATTATTTAAGCCTAAATTAAAATCCCAAACTGGCCCTGCTTTTAACTGCCCGCCCTGACTGGTTCTGTTTTTATGCAAATACGTACTTAAACGATATCCATCCACATTTCGAGTAAATTCGTTAATGATAAAAAAGTCAACAAATGATTTCACGACGGCATATTTTCGATAACCAGTTAGTGGATCTTGAAAGTTTACGCTATTAAGCGCTGTTTCAAAACTATCAACATAAGATTTTATATAATTCCTTTGTGGCAAAGTTACATCAATTAAATCAGGATATTGAATAGTAAAACCAATTTGCTTATTAGCTGCAACATTGTTAGGAGTTACTGCAGAGTACCATGTTGGAGTGTCTTTGTCAATATTAATGATATAACCACCAGTCAAAGAGTCTCCGGCATTATCAAGATTATCCATTTTTTTAACATCAACTCTTGCCGAATCGCGTTTTATTTTTTCCATAAACACATAAACTCCTTTATATTCGCCATTAATAGTTACCTCACAAAAACGTGTTCGTGCAGCCCATCTTCCCATCTCGCGTGCTAGCTGATATGTAATTACATTTCGCATCAAAGTTTTATCATTATAAGGTGCGTATAAAACCCAATCATTTTCTTTACTCATGCCGAAAAGCGACACATCTAAATTATTTCCTGCTATATCTCTCGTTTCAACATTATACTGCTTTTGTGCAAAATTTAACGACGACTGCCCTCGTATTTCAATTCCAATTTTACCATTATAATGATTTTTAGGATCAGTTACATAATTTCGCACTCCTTGCCCATTATATATGATGCCCATATCAGCTGTAATTTTTGTTCCATTGATAATGGTTTGCGTACCAGTATTTATGTCAATAATAGGTAGATTTGAAGAAACAAAATCAACAGGGCCATTAAACCAGCTTGGTGGTGTGCCAAAATAAACTGACATATTTTTTATACCAAAACTTAACCAAAAACGTGAGGAAAGATCAGAAGAAGTTCCGTTTACATTATGAATTTGTATGGCTAGCACATTTGTACCATTTCGAAAAATACTATGAAGTGCTGATTGAGTAATATTAAAATAATCCGGATTTCCTCCACCATACATAACAGCCTCATGATTTCCCGAAGCAAATGTGTTGTATGGAGGAAGAGCGGCAGTAGGCATATTAGCTCGCGCAATTTCTGTATTATTAAGGTAAGCTACAAAACCATCATCATAATCGGCATTTAAAATTGCTTTAGATATTTTTGATGTATCTGAAATATTGAAAACAATCCTTATATAAACTGAATTAGCTTGCGAAAACGTGGTATTATCATCTGAATCACCAAAACCAAAACCACCTTGACCACTTAACCAGTTTGTTGGAGTAAAAGTTGTTTTGCGCCAATTAGTATCCGGCTCTGATGTTGGAACTAAATAGTTCCAAGTATTATTTTCGTAAACAACGGTTTCCCAATGATCAGTTTGAGCAACAATTTTTAATGAAGTAACAAATAAAAAGAACAATTGTAAAAAGACTTTCATAAGGTTTGACTATTTTTCTGTAATACTAAATATAATGTAATGATAACAATAACTTTACGTGTAGAAATTCCAAATTATGGAAGATTTATGCGCGTTTTTGGGCGAATTTCAATCAAAATGAGATATAATACCAAATACATTTATTACATGGTCCAATTATGGTGTTCATGCTGAACTTGATTCAGCATCTCACCCACCCTGAATCAAGTTCAGGGTGGGTGACTAACTGCTTGGACCATCTATTACTTATTAAATGGTATAACACGCTCTTTAATTAGACTAAAGTGATTATATCTTTTTCAATCTCTGCTTTAAATTTAACGCAAACATTCAATCCTGGATTATTATAATATTCAAAACTTCCCTTTAATTGTTTGGTAAAAATATTAAGTAGTTTAAAACCTAACGAGCTAGCTTTTTTTAAATCAAAGTTAGTTGGTAAACCTGGTCCAGTATCGTAAATACGCAAATTAATCTCGTCTTCAATATTGGTTAGTTTAACATAAATACTGCCGGTTTTTTTTTCCAAAAATGCATATTTAAAACTATTGGTAATTAACTCATTTACAATTAGTGCAATTGGCACTGCTCTTTTAGCTGATACAAGTGCAGATTCCAATTCAAAATGGAGTGTAATGCTTTTTGTTTTATCAAAAAAGTTTCTTAAAAATTCAACAAGATCTTTTAAGTAATCTTGCAAATCTATTTTCACAAAGTTATTTGATTTATATAGTTTTTCATGAATTAACGACATGGCATTAATTCTTTGCTGAATTTCTGTAAATTGGTTTTGTACTAATTCATTTTCAGTTTTAGCGCGCTGCATTTCAATAAGGCCTGTTACTAAAGCTAAATTATTTTTAACACGATGATGAATTTCTCCTAGCAATGCTTCTTTTTCGCGTAATGATTCTTTAATATTAATTTCTTGCTCCTTTTTATCAGTAATATCAATACCGTAACCAATCATATACTTAAATCCGTCGTCATCAAAAACAGGATAAAACTTTCTCAAGTTATAAATTTCTTTTCCATTTTTATTAAAATGAGAATCTTCAAAATCTGCAGGAATGCCAGTTTCGATGACGGATTTAAAAATCGCATGTCTTTTAATAGCAATATTTGTATCGTACTTTTTTATTTTACAATAATCAAAGTAATTTTTTCCAATCATTTTTCTTCTTAGCTCATCATCTTTAATACCAAGAGTATTTATGAATAAAAAGTTAAAATCGATATCGTAAATAACAATTTCTATAGGTATATTAGAAAAGATGGATTCGTAAAACACTTTTTGTTCTTCAATTTTTTTACGTTTTTCAATAACTTCATTCGTACTTTCAGTTACTTTATTATTAAGATCTGTTGAATAATTATATAAGCTATTTCGCATTCTAATAAGCGATTCGCCTAACAAATCATTTTCACTTAGCTTTTTATATTGAGCAGAAAAATCACCTTCTTCAATTTTATTTGCAAATTCAGAAGTTTTTGTAAAACTCGCAGTGAGCAAATTAACAGAAGTTGCCATATCTCCAATAATATTATTAGTGGATTTTAAAACTTCTGTTGGTAATTGCCCTTGAGATAATTTATAAATAATAGTATTCATCTCTAAAACCGTTTTTGTAATACTATAATAAATAAAATAAATGGCGAGAACGACAAACATCAATTTCACCAGAGATGAAAGTGTTATTGCCGTTGAAATCGTTTCCGCATCTTTTTGTATTTCCTCGATTAACAGATTGGTTATTTTTTTATTTTCTAAACTAATTATACTTAATTTTTCAGAAACAGCTTTTGTTTTTGGAATAATTTCTTCTTCAATAATTTCCTCGGCTTCAAATTTTGATTGAGGATTTTCGTAATCATCAAAAGTAACTAAGAGCTTTGTAATTTTTTTTTGAGAATTAAATAAATCATCAAATTCGTAAAACAAAACGATAAGCTTTTGTGCATTAAATTGGTTTAAAATGTCATGTCCTTTAAAATTTAAAGCATATTTTTCGATTTTATTTCTTAGTAAAACATATCGGTTATTATGTATACTACTTAACTCCTTTTTATCCTCTATTTCATTTGGTAAATGCACCCAATTAGTTGAATACATTTTTGACTCAAGAAGCAAATCCTTTAAGTTATCTAAATCCGAAACAAAAGGATTAATAACTTTATTTATTTTATCATTATTTAATTTTTGTTTTTTTATTAAATAGGCTGTATAAAAAGTATTTGATATGGCTGCAATAATAACGAGCGCAAATAATATAGTAATTACCGGAAAAGCATTAAAAATATTACGTGACTTAAAATTCATTACTTACAAAAATTGTTTATAAATAAACAGTTGAGCTTAAAATGATAAGCTTCCCTATTTCCACAAATATATTGTTTTAAGTCGTAAATCTAATTTTATTTTTAATACATTTGCTTCTATGAAGAACAATTTTTTCTGTATTTTATTTGCATGTATTATTTTTTCAAATAATAACTTTGCTCAACAAGATTCAGCTTTAGTTAAAAAGGATTCCTTAGATTATTATGATATGTCTTTGGATCAATTAATGAATTTAAAATCACATGGATTGCCTAGCGAATTAGAGGCATTTGTTAATTCCTTAATTGCAGTAGCATCCAAAAAACCTATTAATTTGCGAGAATCTCCAAGTGTTACAACTCTTATTACAAAAGAGGAAATAAGTAAATCTGGTGCACGCGATTTAATTGATGTATTGCGTCTCGTTCCTGGTATTGATTTTGGTGTAGATATTGAAGGAGTTATTGGTATTGGTATGAGAGGTAATTGGGCCAATGAAGGAAAGGTTTTGGTTTTATTAGATGGTCAAGAGATGAATGAAATTATTTCTGCAGGAAACATGTTTGGAAATCACTACCCTATTGAGCAAATAAAAAAAATTGAAGTGATTCGAGGTCCTGGTTCTGCAATTTACGGAGGTTATGCCGAGTATGGAGTTGTGAATATTATTACAAACCAAGCAGAAGATATTAATGGCGTTTGTGTATCTGGAACTTATGGCCAAATGGAAAAAGATTATGGACGAAGAAATTTAAATTTGTCCGTTGGTAAAAAAATAAAGGATTTTTCTTTCAGTTTATCGGGTTTAGTTGGTCAAGGACAAAGAAGCGATCAAACGTACACCGATTATTCTGACTCAAGCTACTCCATGAAGGGTAATTCAAATTTAAATCCTAACTATGTTAATTTAGCATTGGGGTATAAAGGCTTAAGTTTTAGAGCTATCGGTGATTTTTACCAAACCACTCAACGAGATGGTTATGGTTCTGTAATTAATCAAGGCGCAGTAAATGAAAGTTTTAATTCCATTTTCTCGGAACTTAAATATGTATTTAAAGTAAATGATAAATTTACAATAACACCAAAAATCAATTATAAAAATCAAACCCCATGGAAAACGGGAAGTTATGATTATTCTCGGCCGTACAATAAAACGGGCGTCCGTTTTACAGAAAACATCACAGCTTCATACGATGCAAAAAGGTTTATTAACTTAATTTTTGGAGTAGAAAGTTATCAGGATAAAGCTACAGATAATACTGATAGTAGTTTCTTTGCGAATAATAAAAAAGAAGTTAACTATTACAATTATTCTGTTTTTACTCAGGGCTTATTAAAGACACGATTTGTTAATTTTATTGTTGGTGCCAGGTTTGATAAGCATAGCGAGTTTAAGAGCGCCTTTGTTCCACGAATTGGTTTAACAAAGAGATATAATAAATTCCATTTTAAAACACTGTATAGTCAAGGATTTCGATCTCCATCAATTGAGAATATAAATTCCGCTGATTCTGCCGGTATTAAACCTGAATTAACGACTGTAATAGAGGCCGAACTTGGATATCAAATTACTAGAA
>CANJJP010000062.1 GCA_947474485.1 Bacteroidota bacterium
CATTGTGTTTACAAATCCTTGATTATCTGCCCATGCAATATTACTACTCTTAAAATCGTAAGTAACATCTTCAATTCCTGAATAAATTAATTTTAAGGGTTTAAATGTTAATGTTTTTGGTTCAAAAGTGCTAAGCCCCCCATCTTTATCTCCTATATATAGTGTAGAATGCACATCGTCATATGCCATGGATTTAAAACTATATTCTTTAAATACTTTTCTGTAAACAACCTTTTTGTTTTGTGCATTGTAAATGGTGATTTCTCCCCCATCATTAATCCAAACAAATGTATTATTATCCAATGCTAAAATCGATTTAACGCTGTGTTCTATCCTATTACAAAATACTTTGTCATATCGCTGACCGTTTAAATAAATGAAAACAACTGATTTTTCTCCAACAAAGGTGTAGTTATTATAATTCCTAGCTACATTTTCTTTTTTTAGAGATATAATAACTTTTGTTTTTCCAATACTAGATTCTGTTATAACACCGTCAGATGAAACATTACATTTTGACCCATTACTTCTATTAATTGTAATGTTCCCAATAGAAGCTTGATCCATCCCTATCAAATCTATATCAGGCGGAGGAAGGGGATTAGGTGATTTAAAAAGTGCGCTACTCGAATTTTTTGCAGGAGGCACATAAGGTGTTTTCACTTCTGTATAAATAACTTTAATGGCATACTGATCGCCAGTTAAACTTAATTCTATAAGTTGTTTAGAGCTGAGTATCCACCAAGTGTTTTTATTTTTTTGAATTCCTTGAATAAATTTGCCAACTATTTTATAAGGGATAGCATCTAATTTATGATTATGCAGAGTGTACTTAAATAGATTTGTGTTGCTACCACCCATAAAAACAAAACTATCATTTTCGGCAAAAAAAGCTTGAGTTATGGGAACTCCGTCAGCTGCAAAGCTGTGTAATATTTTTTTGAATCCTGTTTCCCAAAGTTTAATGGTATTGTCGGAAGAAGTTGTTAGGGCGTAGTTTCCATTTTTACTTAGGTTTACAGATATTACTTCGCTTGTATGTGCATTTTGTAAACTAAGTGAAATTCCATTATTGGGAGGTGTAACTACGTTTATTTTCCCCGTTAATTTTTGTTCTGCAGGAGTTGGTAAAGGATTAAAACCATTAAAATTTTGAGCAAATAAATTAACTGAAATAAATAAAAATAAAAGTACTTGTTTCATATTATCCTTTTATTAAAATTAAACTAAAACTATTTTCAGAAAATTTTATTCGGGCATTCCCGAATTGCTTAGAAGTTCGACTATGCGTATAGGCGAGTGATACATTGGCCAATTTAAATCTTAATTTAAAATAGGGAATTACCGTTGTGGTTTTATTATAGCAATATTTTTCTGTAAAATAAAGATGGCCAGGGATGCTTCCTTCAGATGTATTCCTTAAAGTGAAATCAGTTAACAATCCAACAGAAGTATATATCCGGGTTTTTCCCTTTCTCGAATTATGAGTTAGAAAACCAGCTTCAATTGGAATACCTAAAACAAATTTGTCTGTTCTTAATCGTCTTTCGGTTGTTCCAAGATATTTTGAATTGTCAGAGATTTCCGCATACAAATGTTTTGTGCCAATTTCCCCACCTATACCTAATAACAAACGATTATATGCGTAGATCCAATTGTAAAATCCTGAAATCCCTGGCCCAGGATTTTCATTACTTGTTATATCTAAGGAAGAGACTAGGTTATCTTCATTAACATATGTTATGCCTGAAGTTCCAGTTTGCGATAGCTTTTGTAATGTTAATCTTAGACCCGCTTCTGTATAGTTTTCCTGTGCAATAATAATTGAGGAGGTCATAAGAAGTACTACGGCGAAAAATTTCCTCATTTGTTTAGTAATCATATTAAAAGGCAATGATACAACAATAATAAATGATTTAGTAAGAAATTACTTTGTAAAACAGCGGGTTATTAGATGATTTATAGCTATTAAAACAAGAAATTAATAATTACAATAGCTATATTTGTAATGTAAAATGCAATTCCAAAATAAAAAAATATTGATTACAGCTGGCCCAACTTATGAGCCAATTGACCCTGTACGTTTTATTGGAAACCGCTCTACAGGTAAAATGGGAATTGCCATTGCCGAATCCTTTGCAAAACAAGGCGCTGAGGTTGAATTAGTTTTAGGGCCAACACATTTACGACCAAGTCATAAAAACATAAACTGTCATTTGGTTGAAACAGGGGCACAAATGTATGCAGCATGTTTAAAACAGTATGATTCATGTGATGTCGCAATTATGTCGGCAGCTGTGGCAGATTACAAACCGGCTGAGGTTTTAAACCAAAAAATTAAAAAGAGCGATGCAACTATTACACTTACCTTAGAAAAAACAACCGACATTCTTTTTGAGCTGGGCAAATTAAAAAAACATCAATTATTGGTTGGTTTTGCTTTAGAAACTGAGAATTTGATTGAAAATGCGACATCTAAGCTAAACCGTAAAAATTTAGACCTTATTGTTGCTAATTATTCTAGTGCTTTCGGCGAAGGCTTTGGTTTCGACACAAATAAGGTAATAATTATTGATAGAAACAATAAAATGTATAATTTTGAGTTGAAGCAAAAGGAAGAAGTTGCACTTGATATTGTTGATATTGTTGCCAAATATTTAAAATGAAAAATTTAATTGTATTTATATTATCAGTTTTTGCATTGAATTCTTTTGCACAAGAACTTAATTGTCAGGTAACTGTTTCTTCACAACAAGTTCAAGGTACAGATAACAAACGTATTTTTGATAATCTTCAAAAACAAGCTTACGAGTTTTTAAATAATACTAAATGGTCCAAAGACGTTTTCGCAACCAACGAAAAAATTGAGTGTACCATGTTTATTAATATTACTGAACGGCCTAATAACGGTAATTATTTTAAAGCAACCATTCAGGTTCAAAGCCGAAGACCAGTTTATAAAACATCTTACAACTCACCTTTATTAAATTATAATGATCAAAACTTTGAATTTGTTTATATCGAAAATCAACCTTTTGATTTTAATATTAATACTTACACCAACAACCTTACTTCAATATTTGCATATTATGCCTACGTTATTCTTGCTTTGGATTACGATTCATATTCGCCACTAGGTGGTACAGAGCATTGGCAAAAGGTGCAGCAAATAGTTAATAATGCGCAAAGTGGAAGTGACGCTGGTACTGGCTGGAAATCATTTGACGGAACAAAGAATCGATTTTGGTATATTGATAATATTTTAAATCCAATGTTTAATCCCATTCGTAATTTATATTATCAATTTCACCGCAAGGGCTTAGATGTAATGTACGAAAAAACAGATGCTGGAAGAGCAGAGATTTTTAAATCACTTGTTAGTTTGAAAGAACTTCATAAATTACGGCCAGCTTCTTTTAATATGCAAATACTCTTTAATGCTAAAGCCGATGAGATAATAAATATTTTTAAAGAAGCCACTCCTAATGAGAAAACCGAAGTTATTGAGACCCTCAATCTCATTGATCCTTCAAATGCAAATAAATATTCTAAAATTACAGAAGCTAAATAGAATTAAGTTTTTATTTTGTCAAATTTCTATTTCAAATTTCTATTAACTCCCTAAACCATTCATGAATAGGGTTTATAGTTATGCAATTTATAAGGGAGCAATTAATGTATCAATACATTCAATTGCACGTCAAGTGCCTACTAAAACTTTTAAAACAAATGAGAAGTTAGCCGAAACACGTGCCCAAAAAACATTAGTCGCATTTAAAAAGGCTTTAACTGATATAAATTAAATATCACCCTTAAGCGATTAAGTGCTTTAGTAGATGGCCCAGATTACAACAACGATTTCGAAGTTAATAAAGCACAATATGAATTGTTTCAATTTGTTGAAATTACAGTTGATTAATTTTACACGATTAGTTTAAACAAAAACGCCTCGATAATTCGAAGCGTTTTTGTTTATTGTTAGCAGCTTATACAAACTAAACTTATATTTTAGTCCAATCTGCTTGTTCTTTTTCAGCGATACTTCTTCAAAAAAAAATTCCATAGTCGCTACTATGCAACTTTTTTTTTCATCGCCTTGCTAAAAAATAACTTCGCATCTTTAGACTAAAACATAAGTTCACTTGGTATTACTAGCATACTTTAAGCATCCAGTGGTGCTTGTCTTCTTCTCTTCCTTTGCGTAAGTTGCGCAAATACCCATCAATTTTTGGGGCGAATTTTCTCTCTTCAATATCTGGTAAGTCATAAACATTGTCTTCAAATCCAATCGCTTTTATGTGAGCTATAGTTGCTGCTGTTCCTGTTCCAAATGCTTCTTTCAAAGTTCCGTTAGCATGCGCTTCGAAAATTTCTTTTATTGATATTTTTCTCTCTTCAACAGTATAGCCCCAATCTTTTGCAATGGTTAAAACTGAATCTCGAGTAATGCCTGCTAGTATAGTGTCACTAAGTGCTGGTGTGATTAGTTTATCTCCAATAACAAACATTAAATTCATCGTACCCGATTCTTCCACGTATTGTTGTGTTTCAGAGTCAGTCCAAATAACTTGTTGAAACCCTTTATCTTGAGCTAATCGAGTTGGATACATTGAACGGCCGTAGTTACCTGCAGCTTTAACATAACCAACACCTCCACGCACTGCTCGGAAAAAATGATGTTCAATCAAAACCTTTACTGGATCTGCGTAATATTTTCCAGCGGGGCAACAAAAAATAATAAACTTGTAATTGTCTGCTGGCCTAACTCCAATTGCTTCATCAGTTGAAATTAAAAACGGACGAATGTATAAGGACCCAGAATCACTTGTAGGAACCCACGCTTTATCTAATTTCATTAATTCAGTTAATCCACCCATGAATATTTCTTCAGGTACCTCTGGCATTGCCATACGTATTGCTGATTTATTCATGCGTTTGAAATTATCTAAGGGTCTAAATAATGAAACTGTTCCATCATCCGACTTGTAAGCTTTCATTCCTTCAAAAATTGATTGACCGTAATGTAATGCAGAAAGAGCATAACTCATGGGCACATCTTGATATGGTTGTATATAACATTTGCTCCATTTTCCATCTTCATACTCGGCAATAAACATATGGTCAGCAAAAATTTTTCCGAAAGGCACATTGTTAATGTCGTATTCACTTACCCTTGATTTTTCAATCTTAGTAATTTTTATATCCACAGTTTCAGTCATGGGGTTTGATTAATTGTTTCATTACAAATAAGCACAAAATTTCCCAAATCACCTTAAATTTGGACTATTATTTTTAGCTTTATGTCGAATAATTGGGCTGTTAGAACCAATTATATTGTTAACAGATTAAAATTAAGCTCTTTGCGTATGTTTAAGTAAGGCAAATGTGTTAAAATCGAAACTATCTATCATGAATAAATTTACCAATTCACTTGTTTCAGAAACAAGTCCATACTTACTTCAACATGCACATAATCCAGTTAACTGGTTTGCATGGAATGATGAAACATTAAAGAAAGCAAAACAAGAAGATAAAATGATTTTGGTGAGTATCGGTTACTCGGCTTGCCATTGGTGCCATGTAATGGAGCATGATTGTTTTGAAGATGAAGAAGTGGCAGCATTGATGAATGAACATTTTATTAATGTAAAGATTGATCGAGAGGAACGTCCTGATATTGACCAGGTATATATGACTGCGGTTCAGTTAATGACCAAGCATGGCGGGTGGCCTTTAAATTGTTTTACATTACCCGATGGTCGACCAATTTATGGAGGCACCTATTTTCCGAAAGATAGATGGATGCAAATTTTAAGAAGCTTGGCAAATTTATTTAAGCAGGATAGAAACAAAGCTGAAGAATATGCAGGGGAATTAACAAATGGATTATTACGAGCTGAAATGCTTGTTAGTAATAGCAATGCAACTGAATTGAATATAGACACTATTCATAAAAGTATTCGTAATTGGAAAACACTTTTAGATAATGAAGAAGGTGGAATGGATAAAGCACCAAAGTTTCCTTTACCTAATAATTATGTTTTTTTGTTGAGGTATGCACATTTATTTAATGATTATGATTTGATGAAACAAGTCCATCTTACCCTACGAAAAATGGCCTATGGTGGAATTTATGATCAGTTAGAAGGAGGTTTCGCTCGTTATTCGGTTGATGCATTTTGGAAAGTGCCTCACTTTGAAAAAATGTTGTACGATAACGCACAGCTTATATCCCTTTATTCAGAAGCATTTCAGCAATCGAAAGAACCTTTGTATAAACAAGTAGTGGATGAAACTATTTCCTTTATTGAAGCAAATTGGTCAAATAATTTTGGAGGCTATTTTTCGGCATTGGATGCTGATAGTGAAGGAGTGGAAGGGAAATATTATGTTTGGACAAAAGAGGAATTACATAAATTATTAGATGAAAAGACTTTTGAAATTTTCTGTAAGTATTACAATATAAATGAAATTGGCTATTGGGAAGATGAGAACTATATTTTAGTGCGAAAAGAGTCGGAGAAAGAAATAGCTATGCAATTGCAAATAAGTGAGAGCGATTTAAAAGAAATAATCTCTGAATCAAAAACAAAACTACTAGACCTAAGAAATAAAAGAGTAAAACCAGGTTTGGATGATAAAACCTTGTGTAGCTGGAATGCCTTGATGCTAAAATCATACGCAGATGCGTACAAGGTTTTTGCTAAACAAGATTATTTACATAAAGCATTGAAATTAGCAGCTTTTATAAAAACAAAAATGAAAAATGGGGAGGGACTTTTTCACTCGTTTAAAAATGATGTAGTAAAAATAAATGCATTTTTAGAAGATTATGCTTTTACAATTGAAGCTTATATTTCTTTATATGAAGTAAGCGGGGCAGGCGAGTGGCTCCTCGAAGCAAAACATTTGACCGACTACGTATTACAACATTTTTATGATAAACAAAGTGGTTTTTTCTTTTTTACTTCGGGTGAAGATGCAGAATTGATTGTAAGAAAAGTTGAAATAAGTGATAATGTAATTCCGGCATCTAACTCACAAATGGCAAGGAATTTATTTAGACTGCACAAACATTTTTATTTGCCTAAGTACAACGATATGGCACAAAACATGTGTGCCAAATTAGGTGAGGAAATTTCGCACTACGGATCAGGTTACAGTAATTGGGCAATTTTACAACTGGAATATCAATTGCCTTTTAAAGAATTAGCAATTACAGGAAAAGAAGCCGTGAAATATTTGTTTGAATTGAATAAACAATATTTACCAAATGTTGTTTTTGCTGTTTCAAACGAACAATCAGAATTGCCTTTGCTAAAAGATAGATTTGTTGATGGGAAGACATTGATTTATGTTTGCGAAAATAACGCATGTAATTTACCTTTGGAAAGTGTAAGCGATTTTTAGTGTCACTAATCAATACGAATTTGCGTATTGAAATCAATTCGTACAAATTCGTAGTATTAGTATATTCGTATGAGATTTGTAATCATGAGTATATTCGTAAAAAATGTGTTCTTTATTACTTTATTTAAAGTATGATTGTAAACAATATGGAATTTAATTTTTGGCCTACACAAAAAATATTTTGGAGATGCTTGTTTGGAATTCCACTCTAAAGTGAGTTTGTTAAATGGAAAGGTGACTAAGAACAAGTTGATGATGTTTTTATTATTGGTGTTAAAGTATAACAGTCTGTTCCAATTAAACCTTCTAACTCAATCCTGAAATTTTCCCATTATTATCAATAGTCATGTGTTCGGATGCTGGAATAGCTGGTAAACCTGGCATACGCATCATGTCTCCTAAAATTGGAATAATAAATCCTGCACCTGCGGCAAATTCAAACTCTCTAACTGTTACTCGAAAATTTGTTGGGCGGCCAATTTTGGTTTCATTATCTGAAAGTGATTTTTGTGTTTTAGCCATACATA
>CANJJP010000063.1 GCA_947474485.1 Bacteroidota bacterium
CAAAATTAAAATCCTTCACCTTTTTCTCACGTAACATAACTTTTGTTGCGTAGTTTACATACGGCTCATCATAAGCTTTTGCAATAAAAGGAACTGTTCTACTTGCACGTGGATTTGCTTCAATAATAAAAACAACTTCATCCTTAACTGCAAACTGAATATTTATTAATCCAACTGTTTTTAAAGCCACAGCAATTTTTCTTGTGTGCGCTTCAATTTGTTGCATTACTTTTTCGCTTAAATCAAAAGGAGGTAACACTGCGTAACTATCACCACTATGAATGCCTGCAGGCTCAATGTGTTCCATAATGCCAATGATGTAAACATCTTCGCCATCACAAATTGCATCTGCTTCTGCCTCTATTGCACCTTGCAAGAAATGATCTAATAAAACTTTATTCTCAGGCAGATCGTTCAACAACTTTACAACGTGTTGTTCCAACTCTTCTTCATTAATTACAATTTTCATGCTTTGTCCACCTAATACATAACTAGGTCGAACTAACAATGGAAATCCAAGTTCACGTGATAATTTAATTGCTTCTTCAGCATCTTCAATTACACCAAACTTTGGATAAGGAATATCATTTGCTTTTAATAAATTAGAGAAACTTCCTCTGTCTTCAGCTAAATCCAATGATTTAAAATCTGTTCCAATAATTTTGATTCCGTAACGCTCTAGTTTTTCTGCAAGCTTTAAAGCAGTTTGTCCACCTAACTGAACAATAACTCCTTCAGGTTTTTCATGCAAAATGATATCGTAAATATGTTCCCAAAATACAGGCTCAAAATACAATTTATCTGCCGTACTAAAATCTGTAGAAACAGTTTCAGGATTACAGTTAATCATAATCGTTTCGTAACCACATTCTTTTGCAGCTAAAACGCCATGCACACAACTATAATCAAACTCAATACCTTGTCCAATACGATTTGGACCACTTCCTAAAATAATTACTTTCTTTTTATCCGAACGAACTGATTCGTTTTCATCTTCAAAAGTTGAATAATAATATGGTGTCTTCGCTTCAAACTCAGCTGCACAGGTATCTACTAATTTAAAAACACGTTTAATGTTTAAATCGTTACGCATGCGGTAAACTTCACTTTCAAGGCAACGTAATAGATGTGCAATTTGTCTATCAGCATAACCTTTTTGTTTTGCTTCGTAAAGTAAATCACGAGAGATAGTGTGTAAATGATGTTTAGAGATTTCATTTTCTAAAGCAATCATTTCCTCAATTTGCTCAAGGAACCACATATCAATACGCGTAAGCTTTTGTATTGTTTTAATTGAAATTCCCAACTTCATTGCATCGTAAATCATAAACAAACGATTCCAACTTGGGCGCTCTAATGCAGTAAGTAATTCTTGTTGATTAGTGATTTCTTTTCCATCAGCACCTAAACCATTACGCTTAATCTCTAAACTCTGACAAGCCTTTTGTAATGCTTCTTGAAAACTTCTACCAATTCCCATTACCTCACCAACCGATTTCATTTGGAAACCAAGTTCACGATTACATCCTTTAAACTTATCAAAGTTCCAACGAGGAATTTTTACAATAACGTAATCCAATGTTGGTTCAAAGTATGCAGAAGTTGATTTAGTAATTTGATTTATTAATTCATCTAAAGTGTAACCAATTGCCAACTTAGAAGCAATTTTAGCAATAGGATAACCTGTTGCTTTACTCGCTAATGCAGATGAACGAGACACACGTGGATTAATTTCGATTGCAATAATATCTTCACTTACATCAGGGTTAACAGCAAACTGCACGTTACATCCACCAGAGAAATTACCAATTGAACGCATCATTTTGATTGCAGTAGTACGCATAATTTGATACGTACTATCACTTAATGTTTGTGCAGGAGCAACAGTGATACTATCGCCAGTGTGCACACCCATTGGGTCAAAATTTTCGATAGAGCAAATGATAACAACATTATCATTATGATCGCGCAACAATTCTAACTCATATTCTTTCCAACCTAAAACTGCCTTATCAATTAATACCTCATGTATTGGAGAAGTTTGTAAACCTCTATTTAATAATGCATCAAAATCTTCTTTGTGATATACAACACTTCCACCGCTACCACCTAAAGTAAATGAAGGGCGAATTACCAATGGAAATCCAAATTCTTGTGCAACTGACTTTCCTTCTAAAAATGATTTTGCAATACGAGAAGGCGCCATTGCAACACCAATTTCTTCCATACGAGCTCTAAATAAATCACGGTCTTCTGTAACTTTTATCGCTTCAATATCAACACCAATCATACGAACTCCGTATTTTTTCCAAATACCTAAGTCGTCGCATTTCATTGCTAAATTTAATCCTGTTTGTCCACCCATTGTTGGCAATACAGCATCAATTTTTTGTTCTTCTAAAATCTTAACGATTGATTTAACTTCTAAAGGCAGCAAATACACATTATCTGCAGTTACCTTATCCGTCATAATTGTTGCTGGATTGGAGTTAATTAAACTTACTTCGATACCTTCTTCCTTCAAACTTCTTGCAGCTTGAGAACCTGAGTAGTCAAATTCGCAGGCTTGACCGATAATAATCGGGCCACTACCAATAATTAATACGTGTTTTATCGAATTGTCTTTGGGCATATAGAACCTTATTATAAAAATTTCGTAAAAGTAACTTAATGTAATGAGAATATGGCTGAATGTCGAAATTTTGTTGAAATTAAAAAATTAATAAAAAGCCCTGTTTATCAGTAGAATAATTTAAATTTAACAATCATTTATAAGGAAGAAACATATACTTATCTAACTAAAGAGCAAATCAACTCACTTAGCCGAGAATCATGGCAATTGAGGCGATTTGATGTTTCCAGTGCTGTAGAAATGGCCAAAGAAGCTCTTTTACACGCTAAAAAAATCAATTATTCAGAAGGTGAAGCCTACGCACAGCGTACTTTAGGAGTTTGTCACCTAGTTTTAGAACAATATAGATACGCTGTTCCCGAATTGGAGAATGCAAAACAGCTTTTTTTACGAAGCCAAAATTTTAAAGCCGCAAGCTCTTGTTATCGTCATATTGGTAATGTTTATACCCAAACTGCCATTTATGACAAAGCAAAAGAAACCTACGAAAGAGCAATTGATTTTGCCTTAAAGGCAGGAAACGAGCGATACGTGACTTATGCAAAAGTAAATTTAGGCTTAGTAGAATTTTTATTAGGAAATTATGCAAATGCAATAGCTGTTTTGCAACAAACACTTGATATTATTGAGCGTTACAATGACAAGTTAGCGCTTGCTGAAGTATGTTTTAATATCGGGAATAATTATTTGCAACTAAATAATACAGAGAAAGCACAAGAGTATTTGAGCAAGTCATTATTCTTATCTAAAGAACTTGACTATTTAAAAGGCGTTTCGCAAACGTATACCATTTTAGGTTCTTTATACTTTAAAAAAGGCGATAAAGACAATGCCTTAAAATACATGCACGAAGGTTTGGCTTCCGCACTTGAGCTAAATGAAAAAAGAATAATAAGTGACACTTATAAATCATTAGCTGAAGTATATAAATCAATTGGTGATTTTGAAAAAGCTTTAGAATGTTTTGAGTTGTATGACGAAACAAGAAAGAAACTTCAGTTCCACGAAAACAGCTCTTTAGTTGATTCTTTTAAAGGCGAATTAGATGTTGAGAAATCAGCGCGTGAAGTTGTTGAAGTTAAAAATGTGGAGTTAGAATATGCATACGAATTAATTAAAACAAAAAACAAAGACATTACTGATAGCTTAAAATATGCGCGTCATATTCAGCAAGCATTATTGCCGCCAGAAAGTTTTATTGCAGAGCATCTTCACGATTATTTTGTGTTTTATCAACCGCGCGAAATTGTAAGTGGTGACTTTTATTGGTTCAATCAAAAAAATGGCTTATCTTATTTTGCAGCGGTAGACTGCACTGGACATGGGGTTCCTGGTGCATTTATATCGATTGTGAGTTGCAATTGTTTGTATCAAGCTTTTAAAGAACAAGATTATACAGATGCAGGAAAAATGTTAGATAGAGTACACGAACTATTTAATATGATGATTACCCAAACCTACGAGGAATCGGCAGTGAAAGATGGAATGGATATTTCTTTATGCATCATAGACACAAACACACATAAAATTAATTTCGCTGGAGCAAATCACAATTTATATTTAGCCCGTGAGGGTGAATTAGTAGAACACAAAGGTGATAAAAACTCCATCGGTGTTTTTGTTGGGGACGAAATAAAAAACTTTACTTCTTTCGATATACAAGCACAATCCGATGACTGTATATACATGTTTAGCGATGGTTATGCTGACCAGTTTGGTGGGGAAAACGGCGAATCAAAATACTTTAGAAAACGATTAAAAAAATACCTTGCAAGCATTTCTCATATAGGGATGGAAGAACAAAGAAATCTTCTTAAAAAAGACTTTAATGAGTGGAAAGGTAATTTTGAGCAAATTGATGATGTAATGGTTATTGGCATTAAGTTTTAACACTTATTACAATAAGATTTAAATCTATTTCGTTAATCACTCATTTGTTATAATTTCTTATCTTTATCCTTTATTATATTATTTTATTATGAAGGATTTTTTGGGGTTTTTACGCACAAAAACTTTTTTTGTACATTTTACTTTAGCCTCAATAAGTGCTCTGCTTATTTTATGGATAGCGTTTAAAATGATGGGTGTTTATACTGACCATGGTGATATAGTTACTGTGCCTGATTTCGTTGGTAAAAACATTTCAAGTCTAGATGATTTTGTTGAAGACAAAAACATCAACTATCGCATTATCGACTCCATCTACAGTCCCGAAGAAAAGCCAGGAGTTGTGTTAAGTCAGGACCCTATAAAAGATGAAAGTGTTAAGAAAAACAGAACTATTTATCTTTATGTTACTTCCGTTCTGCCTCCGCAAATTACCATGCCTAAACTGGTTGACCGCTCTTTACGACAAGCAACTGCAATGATTGAAAGCTACGGACTTAAAGTTGGTAAAACAAAATTTGTGGCTGACCCTTGTTCAAATTGCATATTAAAGCAGCAAGTTGAAGGTAAAGATATTGAACCCGGAACTCCAATTAAAAAAGGTACCGTAATTAATCTTGTTGTCGGAAAAGGCTCAAGTGGAAGCGAACAGGTTGCAGTAATTAATGTAACTGGAATTACTTATTGCGAAGCAAAATCAAAACTATCTGCAAATGGATTAAGTATTGGAGCCATTATTTTAGACGCTGCAATAAAAGACACTTGTTCTGCGTTTGTTTATCGTCAATCACCCAAAAGTGGTAATGAAGCAACTGTTACTATGGGAGCAAGTATTGACTTATACATTACAACTGATAAATCAAAATTGGAATCCAATTCAATACTAGATGACAATGAATAAAATTAAAATCGTATTTGTTTATGTTTTTTTGTTTTTCATGAATTTCGTGAATGCACAAAAAGACACTTTGTTGCCTTTAATTTATAATCCGGCAATTACATCACAAGGTATAAATACTCAAGCAAATGAAAGAGTTTTTACACTAGGTGGAGATACACTTGAGCTTCCTTTTATTGATGATTTTTCGGCACTTGGTCCTTATCCTAACATGAATAAATGGATGCCAGTATCTAATTCTGTTTTTGTAAATCGTACTTACGGTAGAAATCCTCCTACACTTGGTGTTGCAACATTTGATGGATTAAAATCTAATGGTTATCCATACAAACCACTCGTTAACAGCGGGGCAAGTAATGCCGATACATTAACCTCTAAATTTATTCGCCTAGATTCTATAACATTTCCTCCAGTTGCAATTACACCAGCTGATAGCGTTTATTTTAGTTTCAATTATCAACCAAAAGGATTTGGACACACTCCATTAAACACTCACACATTGCTTTTGGATTTCTATAATCCAACAACACAATCTTGGTCAACCGTTTTAACGCTTTCACGTACAGGAAATTCAGCAAAGGATTCAACTTTTACTCGTGTTATGATTCCAATTAAAGATGCAAACTATTTTAAAAAACAATTTCAGTTTAGATTTAGAAATAAAAATACTGCTTGTGGAAGTGTAAATCATTGGCACATTGATAATATTTATTTAGGAAAGGATAGAGGGAAAACCGACACTAGCTCAACTGACCTTGCCTATGTGTATCAAGCGCAAACTTTATTAGAAAAATACACATCAATGCCCTTTAATCAATACACTGGGGCAACTCAAATGGCAAACAACTCTTACCTAACAATAAGAAATAATGATCGCTTCACTACCAATTTTACAGGTTTTATGGGTATTACCGATAATTTAGGGTCAAGCGTTTTATACGATACTACAGGATCGGATAATGCTTTACCGTTTGCGACTAATGGCTACGTTAGTAATCCTGATATTATTGATTTTATGAATTCAACCGTTAGTTCCGATATTAGTAATTTCAGTTACAACAATGGAAACCCTTTAAGCGATAGCATAACCTATTTTGTAAAACATTTTATGCGCACATCTGGGAGCGACAGAATAAAATCAAATGACACCTTAGTGTATGAACAAAAATTTCACAACTACTTTTCTTACGACGATGGAACCGCTGAATTAGCTTGGGGTTTGCAAGGCACATTTGGTGCAGAAGCAGCCGTGCAATTTAACATGGCCAACCTAGACACATTGCGTGCAGTTGATGTGTTTTTTAATCCAGTAAGCAGTATAATGTCTATTTCAACACTAACATTTGGACTACGTGTTTGGAATGATGGAGGTGGTGTTCCTGGTTCATACCTATACGATGATAATAACAGCACTGCACGAAATCCAACTTACTTACCTTGGGGCAATAATGTTTTTGTAAGATATTATTTAAACTACCCACTCATAATGAATGCGGGAACATTTTACGTGGGTATGAAACAAGACGACCAACAAATACTAAATGTAGGTTTTGATCAAAACACCAATACACAATCAAAATTATTTTACAACACCAATGGCACCTGGGCAAATTCATCTTTCAAGGGTTCATTAATGATTCGCCCAGTTTTTGGCGATTCGCTTTGGGCGGCAACAGGCGTTAAGGATATAAATGAAAAAACTCAATCAGCTTACGTTTATCCTAACCCTGCAGCTAACGAAATAAACATATTCGTTAATAATGCAAAAGATGAAATAATAAACATCGAAATTATTGATGCAATGGGTAAAACTATTTTACGTAAAAACAATTGCAGCACTTCAAGCATTTCTGTTACTGAATTAGAAGCTGGTTTTTATTTTACACGCATTTATTCAAACAATAAATTAATATCCACAAACAAACTAATCATTTCAAAATAGTGAACGACGAAATAGAAGACATAGAATTACAAGACGAAGAAGAGCAAGGTCTTTACGAACATCACAGATTAGTAGTAGAAAAAGGGCAAGAGATGATTCGCATTGACAAGTACATTGTTAATCGAATTCAAAATGCTACGCGTAATAAAGTACAAAATGCAATTGATGCAGGCAATGTAAAGGTTAACGAAAAAGCTGTAAAATCAAATTACAAAATTAAGCCACACGATGTAATCACCATTTTTTATGGTCACCCACCACGTGATAAAGAAATTGTTCCTGAAAATATTCCATTAAATATTGTTTATGAAGACAATGATGTTGTTGTTGTAAATAAAGAGCCGGGCATGGTAGTACATCCTGCTTACGGTCATTATAGCGGGACATTAGTGCATGCACTTGCTTACCATTTTAAAAATTTACCAGAGAACACACAAATTATTAATGGAGAAGAAATTTCTCGTCCTGGTTTATTACATCGTATAGATAAAAACACTTCAGGTATTTTAATTATTGCGAAAAACGAAAA
>CANJJP010000064.1 GCA_947474485.1 Bacteroidota bacterium
AACAAGAAGGAACCTATCGTTTACCTGAAGCACAATTAGATCGCTTCCTTTTTAAAATAGAAGTGCACTATCCTACTTTAGATCAAGAAACCGAAATTTTAAAAACCTACCACGAGAAAAAAAACAAAGTTGATTTTAGTACAATAGAACGAGTATTAAATGCTGCCGACATCACGGTTTTACGCGAAACCGTTGCTGGCATTCATATTGAAGACAACTTATTAAAATACATTGCACAAATTGTAAACGAAACACGTAACAATTCTTGGTTATTTTTAGGAGCTTCACCTCGTGCATCATTAGCTATATTAAATGCTTCTAAAGCCTGCGCTGCATTACGTGGAAAAGATTTTGTTACCCCAGATGAAATAAAATTTGTTGCCCCACACGTTTTAAAACATCGTGTAATTATAACTCCCGAAAAAGAAATGGAAGGGATAACTACAAATGAGGTAGTAAATAAAATGATAGAGAAAATTGAGGTGCCTAGATAATCATATCTGTGGCTTCGAGTGCCTCAGCCACCTACTACACAAATTTGTGATTTCGGCTCACCCTAATCACTTAATGGAATCGTTTGTTGGCTGAGACACTCAAAGATGAAATAATCCTGTTTCATATACCCAATGCTCAATTAGAATTGTTTGCTGGCTGAGGCTCTCGAAGCTAGTAATTGCATTTTTTTTCACCCTTTTCGACAATTCAGTCAACAAGTCTGGTCTCGAATTTATTAAGGCTTCTTTCTTTTTCCTATTCCAACCTTGCACTTGTTTTTCTCACTTAAAAGCATCTGCAACTAATCCCAGATTACACATTAGAAAATTCTACTGGGAAATTGATGTTCTAATCCCACAAACCTTTGAACCATTGCCATCGTTTTTTATGGAGGACTATATTTAGTATAATCTATCTTTTACTTTTGTAAAATAAGCACCTACAGCAAATACTCTATATCTAAGTGTTTTCTATGTTTTTACTTGCAGTACAAACATTCTGAATATTGACATTAAATTGTAAGCAATCATTGCAAATGTTAGCACAACTTCGTTAGCGTAAAAGCTATTTAAATTGAAGCTATCAAACACAAAATCGTATTTTAATTCTTTGATTCTGTTCTCTGCATCTCCGCGTCCTTTGTATAAAAGCCATACCGCTATAGATGAAAATTACAGGTTAGTTATATAAGCCGAGTATCTGTAATTGCGATGCCCAAAGGCATAATCTCTTTATTAGTAAAGGCTACATCAAATTCCATCGCATATTTTTTTCTAATACTAAGCATTAGAAATTATAACTACAAAAATCAAACTTTTTGTCTAATGCGGAATGTGGGATAATTCAAACTCTTCATAATAAACCATTTCCACACAATAAAATATACATAAAGCCATTTCGCATATACGAAAATTAAGAAAATTTTGATTATTTCCCCCTTTTCCCTGCGATTTTCAAGGTATAATTCTTAAATTAGCACCTCGTTATTTTTTCGTAAAACAATCAAAATTATATACTATGGCTTTTGACATTGACATGATTAAAAAAGTTTACGAAGCAATGCCTTCTAAAATTGAGGCTGCTCGTAAAATGCTTGGCCGCCCTTTAACATTGGCTGAGAAAATTTTATACTCGCATTTAGATGCGAATATGGAAAAGAAAGATTATCCTCGTGGTTCTTCTTATGTTGATTTTAACCCTGATAGAGTTGCTATGCAAGATGCAACAGCTCAAATGGCTTTATTGCAATTTATGCAAGCTGGTCGCCCAACAGTTGCCGTGCCTTCATCAGTACACTGTGATCACTTAATACAAGCTAAAGTTGGTGCTAATGCTGATTTAAGCAGAGCAAAAACAGAAAGCGAAGAAGTATTTAATTTCCTTGCTTCGGTTTCTAATAAATATGGTATCGGTTTCTGGAAACCAGGTGCAGGTATCATTCATCAAATTGTTTTAGAAAATTATGCATTCCCTGGTGGAATGATGATTGGTACCGATTCTCACACTGTTAACGCTGGTGGTTTAGGTATGATTGCAATTGGTGTAGGTGGTGCTGATGCTTGTGATGTAATGGCTGGTTTACCTTGGGAACTAAAAATGCCAAAATTAATTGGTATTAAATTAACAGGTAAATTAAATGGCTGGGCAAGTGCAAAAGATGTTATCTTAAAAGTTGCTGGTATCTTAACTGTAAAAGGTGGAACTGATAAAGTGATTGAATATTTTGGTGAAGGTGCAATTGCACTTAGCTGTACAGGTAAAGGAACAATTTGTAATATGGGTGCAGAAGTTGGTGCTACTACTTCTACATTTGGTTATGATGATAGCATGAGCCGTTACTTGAAAGCTACAGGCCGCGCAGATGTTGCTGCTTTAGCTGATGGTATTAAAGAACATTTAACAGGTGACCCTGAAGTATATGCTAACCCATCTAACTATTTTGATGAAGTAATCGAAATTAATTTATCAGAATTAGAACCACACGTTAACGGACCTTTCACTCCAGATTTAGCTACACCAATTTCTAAATTAAAAGAAGTGGCAACTGCTAACGGTTGGCCAATGAAAATTGAAGCTGGTTTAATTGGTTCTTGTACTAACTCTTCTTACGAAGATATTGCACGTGCTGTATCATTAGCAAAACAAGTTTCTGCAAAAAATTTAAAATCGAAAGCTGAGTTCATGATCAATCCAGGCTCTGAACAAATTCGTTTTACGATTGCAAGAGATGGTTTCTTAAAAGTGTTTGATGAAGTTGGAGCTACTGTATTTACTAACGCTTGCGGACCATGTATTGGTATGTGGGATCGTGTTGGTGCCGAGAAACAAGAAAAAAACACTATCATACATTCATTCAACCGTAACTTTGCTAAACGTGCTGATGGTAATCCAAACACGTATGCATTTGTTGCGTCTCCAGAAATTGTAACGGCTTTAGCTATTGCAGGTGATTTAGGATTTAATCCACTTACTGATACATTAACAAATGAAAAAGGTGAGCAAGTAAAATTAGATGCTCCTAGTGGTGATGAATTACCAACCAAAGGTTTTGCTGTTGAAGATGCAGGTTACCAAGCTCCGGCAGCTGACGGAAGTAAAGTATCTGTATTAGTTGAACCAACATCTAAGCGTTTACAACTATTAGATCCATTTGCTGCTTGGGATGGAATGAACTTTACTGGATTAAAATTATTAATTAAAGCAAAAGGTAAGTGTACTACTGATCATATCTCTATGGCTGGCCCATGGTTAAAGTTCCGTGGACATTTAGATAACATCTCAAACAACATGTTAATTGGTGCAGTTAATGCATACAATGGAAAAACAGACTCAGTTAAAAATCAATTAACTGGTGAATACGCTGGAGTACCTGTTGTACAACGTGCATACAAAGCTCAAAACATTGGAAGTATTGTTGTAGGTGACGAAAACTACGGCGAAGGATCATCTCGTGAGCATGCTGCAATGGAGCCTCGTCATTTAGGTGTTAAAGTGGTATTAGTAAAATCATTTGCTCGTATCCACGAAACAAACTTAAAGAAACAAGGTATGTTAGGAATTACTTTTGCTAACCCTGCTGATTACGATAAAATACAAGAAGACGATTTAATTGATGTTAACGGATTAACTTCATTTACTCCAGGTGTGCAATTAACACTTGTATTAAACCATGCAGATGGAAGCAAAGACGAAATAAAAGTAAACCATAGCTACAACGCTCAACAAATTGAGTGGTTTAAAGCAGGTGGAGCACTTAATATTATCAGAGCTTCTGTAAAAGCGTAATTAATTTAAAAAGTAATAATTAATACGCACGCTGCCTTTTGAGACAGCCTCTTTTTATTTACATCATATCAATCCAACAAAAAGCCCTTGACTAATTTGGTCAAGGGCTAATTATCTAACTAAAAGATTTTATTTATTTCTGAATTGCGAAACAAGCTCTATTTTGTGCAAACGAGTTAAGCCCTACAAGTAAACTAATGGCTAGTACTATTTTTTTCATGGGGATTTGTTTTACGTTTTTAATGTTTAACGATGCCAAATATAGAGCTATAAACTCCAAAGTAAAAAATCGTGCCCCTTTGAAAACTTTGTAAATAAAGGTATTCATAGATACGATTAAACGTAAAATTTTCACAGTGAATAATAAATAAATTGAAAGCAGAGGCTTTAATCAGCGTAAACTCAAGATAAATAATTATCGACTATTTACTCTTCATCTGATTATTTTTACTTTATATGGCAAAAAAAAAGATTGTTTTTCAAAATAATTTTTTTGAAAAGTAAAAAAATGTTCTAATATAAATTCGTTTAGTCGGCCCACACCCTAGTGCCTTCGCTGCAATTAGAGCATATGTCAATTTCCTTTCGCGAACGTAAAACTGATTTTCTAAATTCATTATATGGTTTTGAATTCCATATCTCACTAAAACTATTTAATTGCAAAGATCCTAATTGATACTTCGCGTCTTTATCAAAACAACATGGAACAATTTTTCCGTCCCAAGTAATTACACAGCTACTCCACATGCGCCAACATTGATTTAGCAACTCGTTTTTTATTCGCCACTTACCATCAATTCCTTTTTTGTAGCGCGCGTATTGCTCATTGTCAGGAATTAATGGATTGCCATTTTCATAATCATATACCTGCGCAGTTTTAAACTTCACTTCATCAACACCAAGTTCATTAGCTAATTGCTTAACTTCTTCTAATTGATGTTCGTTAGGTTTTACAACTAAAAATTGAAAAATAATATGTGGTGTTTTACTGCGCAATTGCCTTTTCCACTTAATAATATTTTTTGTTCCTTCTATTACTTTCGAGAGGTCACCCCCTACTCTATACTGTTCATAGGTTTCTTGAGTGGTGCCATCAATTGAAATTATCAACCTATCTAAACCACTCTCTATTGTTGCTTTAGCATTGGCATCATTTAAATAATGTGCGTTGGTTGAAGTGGATGTAAACACTTTTCTCGTATGAGCAATGTTTACCATTTTCAAAAACTCAGGATTTAAATAAGGCTCGCCTTGAAAATAAAAAGTTAAGTAAATAAGTTTATCTTGTAATTGATTTATTATTTTTTCAAATAACTCTTGTTGCAACATTCCTATTGGCCTGGAGAAAGACCTTAATCCACTTGGGCACTCGGGGCATCGAAGATTGCAACTTGTGGTAGGCTCAATAGAAATACTAATTGGAAACCCTTTGTGTTTTTCAACTCCGCTCTTGCGAGATGAATGAAAAGAACGATATACTTTAAAGGCATTAACAAGCTTTGTGAAACTCAATTTTTTAAGGAGTAATATGTTTTCTTTAAATGCCATACTTGCTAATGCTTAAAGATAAGCATAATTGATAAAGTAGTTTATTTTCAAAATTCGTTTAAATTTCTTTCAATGGACTTAAATTTTCAACTTTTAAATTCAATTTTTTTGTAAATTAGTGCTAATGAAAATTCGGTTTAGTTACATACTTTTTTTTGTTTCCATTCATTTTATAATGTGTGGACAAATTCCTGCTGTAAAAGAGATTAAAAAAATTGAAAACAAACCCCTTTTCTCAATTGGCTTTGGTGGAAATCTTTCAAGTGTAAATGTATTTAGAAATTATAAAGAAAACCCATACAAGCTTGGATGGAATGCCCGTGCCACATACAACCTTAATGATAATATTAGGTTTACTGCCGAATACAGTCGTATTCCCAAATTCAATTTAAGCCCAACTTGGTTAGACATTAGAAATCAATCATTTGTTATTTCAGCTAATGCAATAGGTTATATCGTTGACCAAGATGTTATGATATATACTATTTCTGGATTGTGCATACAATCTTGGAAAGGTTATTACACCGGTTTGCAAGATTTTAGTACGGCGCAATTCTACTATTCGGATAATACCTATGTGCGCAATCGAAATCTCTGTTTAGATATGGGTATAGGTTTTGAAAGGCCTTTTCCTGGATTTAATTTATTTGGAGATTTTAGATATAGATTTGCTAATATTGATGGTAGATTCGGAATAACAGATGCAAATTATAATTTAGGGATTAAGTTCCCAATCATCACTAAAGGTTCTGCATCAAATAAAAAGAAAAAACGTTCGAGTAAATTATTCAAAGGAAAAGATAAGTATCGTTGGTTCTAAAAAGGCTTACGAATCTTTTATGAATACTTTAGTTCAAGTAAAATCTAAACCATCTTTTGATTACAATTACATCTTAGTAAACTGCAACGCTATATTTTTACAAATACCAATGGGTTGAGTGTTTTTGGGTTTGTGATTTACAAATATCCAACTGCTTGAAGATTTGAACAAACATACGCTACAAGAAATAATAAGGTTAAAAACTCTCGTAGTCCATTTTTTTTGGTGCCGCCAATATAATCTCCAATAAAAATAGATAGTTGAATTAAAACCAAAGCCCCAATAAAAAAATGCGACTCCGAAATTACAAAAACGGATAAAAATCCTAGAACAAACATCCAAAGCAATACATGTTTAACTTTTTGAGTTTTTATCTTTTGTGATTTACTCCTTCCCAACATATAAATAATCGACAAGAAAAAGCATATAACTACTGCAGTATGAATCAAGAATGTACCTTTCCCGAAACTCAAAGCATGAATAGGAATAACAGTATCATGAATAATTTGCCAATAATACAAGTAATCTTTATTACTCATAAACAATAATGCAGAAGCAAGAATTAACGGGGTAAACAATCCTAATAAACTCAAAAACCATTCTCTTATTTTAAACGGTTTTAAAATTAGCATTGCTATAAAAGGAACAAAAACAAAAACGATAACCGGGGCATAAAATAATGCTGCTAAGGATAATAAAAATGAAGCGTCAAACACTTCAGAAAGCGATATTTCTTCTCTGTAAATAGAAAACAATCTTAATAAAGCAATTAGTACAACTGTTGATGCTGGAATTATTGGATGAAAAGCCCCTGAAAGATTTAACAAGCCAGTAAATAAAATAAAGAAAAAACCGGGTAAAAAGTTTTGTTTATCGCTTATTTCGTGTTTTGTACAAACAAAAGAAATAAGGTATCCATTTGCGATGCTGAACAACAAATTAAATCCCAAAAACAGATTTACACTACTATTACTAAGAAAAATCGAGTAAATAAAACTGGTTTTTACTTCTGAAACTTGATGAAAAGGGGGCAAAATAAGGCTAAAAGCCCACACGAAAATGGCCGCAATAGGCAGTAAAATGTAGCCTAGTTTATCATTATTCCTAAAAAAACCTGCTACCATTTTGTTAATTCCTAATTCTTCGTATTTTTGTACCGCAAACTTAACAATTTTAAGCTATGACATATACTGAATTTTGGACAGGAATTGGAGATTTTTTCACAGCAACGTTTCAATTTATGAAACCAATCGGGAATGCGTATAACTATCCTTTTTGGGTGCTTATTTTTTGTTTGTTAGCTTTTTGGACAAATAGAATGATAAAGCAAACTAAAGATGCTAAAAAGAACGGAACTTTAATTTAATTATAGAATTTTTATATTTAACCCAATGTCGTCCTTCGTCAAGCTCAGGATGACATTGGGTTTTTTGTTTTAGCTACTCCCCAAAATTTATTTGATACACATCTGTTCTATTGCGGAGTATATTCCTAATCTCAAAACCGCCTGCTTGGGGTATTTCTTCCACTAAATCAAATGTTTTACAGGATTTTGGTAAGCCAATAAAGATTAAGGTAAAACGATGAGTTACACCAACCTCAATTGGTGTCCAATACGGGTAAAGTGTAATGTTTTCGAAATGAACTA
>CANJJP010000065.1 GCA_947474485.1 Bacteroidota bacterium
CGTTTTGTATATGTTTTTTGGAATGGCTACATTAAACTTCACATCAAAATAAAGTTCATCCTGAAATAATTTTCCATCTGCATAAATAGATAATTTGGTTTCCACTTCGCCGCTACAAGCTTTTTGACGTTCAATTATTCGGACTTCTAAAATAGAGTCATTGTAATTTTCGGTAAATCGTTCGATGAATAAAGTTTCTTTATTTATCCATATTTGGGGTACTTTATCATTCGCAACCCTAGTTCCTATAACAAAACATTTTTTACCATCTATAACCTGCTCAGATAATTCACTTAATTTAATTCCGAATTTTTTAATTCGCTTCAAAACGTCTTTTATTGGCCTATGATAAATCCCACCCAACAACAACATGATTAGATTGGAATCACGTTCAGCACTCTTCAATTTTTTATTACTAAAACGATAAGCTGAATCATTTTTAAAAATCATAAAATTACCTTTGCTTGTATCGCCAATATCAATCCGCAATTTATCGGGAAACTCAAGGTATTCCGTCCACACTTCACTTTGTAAACCTCCATCACGATAACGATTAGTAGTTTGTTTAAAGGTAAGCGTATTGCAATACTTCCCAACATTTTTTTTATGCATGGCACTTATCAATGCTTTCCCATCTTTATATTGCGAAAACATAAATACAGGGGCAATTATAAATAACAGTATTAGAATTCTATTCATATATCTATACTTTCCTTTAACCTCTGTCACTTAGAGCGCAGTCGAGAAGCGACTATCGTACTTTCGTTCTGTTCTCGAATGCGCTCGAACTGACACTTAATTATACCTTCAACGTTAATTCCATCTTCTCATAATTTACAACCGCTTTAAACTGCAATAAAATATCACTACCAATAACTCCATCAATGGGTTTCAGTTTAATGTTTTCGTATGACTTGTTAACATGTGATAAATCAATGAAAATTCCATCGTAATTCGCAATGATTAAACCATTCAAATCCAATTTCTTTATTTCACTAACATGACTCACCATGCTGTTTGTTCCTAAACCAGTAGATAGTTGATCGTTTTTCTGTAAATCCTTTTTATTAATGAATTTATCCATTCGATTTAAATCAAACACTGTACGTGAAGCACCAGTATCTATTAACAAATTAGCTACTTTACCATTTATTTTTGCCTTTATCGACAAGTGATAGCCATCGTTTTCGATATTAAGCAGTTTAATTTTTAAAACAATTTTCTTCATAGTGCAAGTTTAGGGCTTTTTTTGCGTATTAAGTTCGTATTTTCGCCTAATAATTCATAAAACAGGATGGTCGGTTTTTAAGACTGACCAACAATTAAATAAAAGATGAAAATTAAAAGACCGAATAAAATAGTTGAAGGAGTTGTAATTCACGATACATCATCAGAAGGATTAGCAGTAGCACGTGTGGATGAAATGGTCGTATTTGTTGATGGTGCAATTCCAGGAGATGTGTGTACTATACAGATATACAAAGTAAAAAAGAAATTTGGTGAAGCTAAAATGATAAAGCTGGAAGTTCCATCTCCACATCGTACCGTTTCTCCATGTGAACATTTCGGCACTTGTGGCGGTTGCAAATGGCAACACATGGACTACAAATCACAATTAAGCTTCAAACAAAAACATGTATTCGATTCATTAACCCGTTTAGCAAAAGTTGAGTTTCCTGAAGTAAAACCAATACTTGGCGCAGAAGAGATTTACAATTACAGAAACAAATTAGAATATACCTTCTCTGCGAAAAAATGGTTAACGGTTGAAGAAATCGAAACAGGGAAAGAATTTAATCGTAATGCCCTTGGATTCCACATCCCTGGTTCGTTTGATAAGATATTAGATATTTTTAATTGCCACCTGCAAAAAGAACCATCTAATGCCATTCGTAATTCGGTTAGGGAATTTGCGCACCAACATAACCTTTCGTTTTTTGACATTAAAGGCAAAGAAGGTTTCTTAAGAAATCTTTTAATTCGTAATACAAGCATTGGTGAGACAATGGTGCTGGTTTCATTTTATAGAGAAGAGAAAGAAAATCAAGATGCATTATTAGAACACATTAAAACTAATTTCCCGCAAATTACTTCGCTGCTCTACATCATAAATCCTAAAGGCAATGAAACCTTTCATGATTTAGAAGTGCATTGTTATCATGGACGTGACCATATTTTTGAAGAGATGGAAGGCTTACGTTTTAAAATCGGGGCAAAATCTTTTTATCAAACCAATTCACAACAAGCGCATGAGTTATATAAAATTACTCGCAAACTAGCTAGTTTAACAGGTAATGAGGTGGTGTACGATTTATATACAGGAACAGGAACCATTGCAAGTTTCGTTTCTAAAAATGCTAAAAAGGTAATTGGTATTGAGTATGTAGAAGCGGCCATTGAAGATGCAAAACTAAATGCCAAATTAAACAACATTAATAACGTTGAATTTTTTGCAGGCGATATGAAAGATATGTTAACACATGATTTCATAAACAAACATGGCAAACCTGATGTAATCATTACCGACCCTCCACGCGCAGGGATGCACGAAGAAGTAATTAAAGTATTGTGCGAAACAAAAGCACCACGTATTGTTTATGTTAGTTGTAATCCATCAACACAAGCACGTGATTTAGCTGCATTGGATAGTTTATATAAAGTATTGGAAGTACAACCGGTAGATATGTTTCCACAAACACATCACGTGGAGAACGTAGTTTTATTAGAACTTAGATAATTTTCATGTCGCAACTGAATTCGAAAAAAGCACTGCTTTTTATTTTCGTTACTATTTTAATCGATTGTATTGGTATCGGAATTATTATTCCTGTAATGCCAAAATTGATCCAAAGTTTATCAAGCACCAATGTTAGCGATGCTGCTTCTATAGGTGGTTGGCTAAGTGTTTCGTATGCTATTATGCAATTTATTATGTCGCCTGTGTTGGGTGGTTTAAGTGATCGTTTTGGAAGAAGACCAGTACTACTTATATCCATGCTAGGTTTAGGTATCGATTTTATTTTCTTGTTTCTCGCTCCTACTTTAGCTTGGCTATTTGTAGGTAGAATTATTGCAGGAATATGCGGAGCAAGTTTCACAACTGCATCGGCCTACATTGCAGATATCAGTACCAAAGAAAATCGCGCGCAAAACTTTGGAATGATTGGTGCTGCCTTTGGAGTTGGCTTTATTATTGGACCTGCGCTAGGCTCATTGTTTAGTACATTTGGTGTGCGCGTTCCATTTTTAGTAGCGGCATGTTTCTCCTTACTTAATTTTATTTACGGCTATTTTGTTTTACCCGAATCATTAGGGGTTGAGAACAGAAGAAAGTTTAATTGGAAACGTGCCAACCCAATTGGTTCCTTATTACATTTAAAAAAACACAAAACTATTTTAGGTTTAATTTTCGCACTTACCTTCATATATATTGCAGGTCACGCCATGCAATCTACCTGGACATTTATAACAATGGAAAAATTTAAGTGGAGCGAAAAAATAGTTGGTTACTCTATTTCCTTTGTGGGTATTTCTATTGCAATTGTGCAAGGAGGTTTAATAAAAAAAGCAAATAACTTGTTCGGAATAAAACGCTCCGTTTATGTGGGTTTGTTTTTGCAAATTATTGGATTCACACTTTTCGCCTTTGCTTGGCAAGACTGGATGATGTTTGCTATTATGTTACCCTTTGCAATGGGCGGCATAGCAGGCCCTTCCATGCAATCTATTATGACCTCACAAGTTGCCGCTAACGAACAAGGAGAGTTACAAGGCGCAATAACAAGTTTAATGAGTTTAACATCTATTATTGGTCCGCTTTTAATGACAAGCCTATTTACTTTTTTTACAGGCACAAATTCACCTATTTATTTTCCTGGAATTCCCTTTTTAACGGGGGCAATTTTAACGATGGTAAGCTTTGTAATTGTTTTGCTTGCACTAAAGAAATACGAGAAATAAGTAACAAGCTATTTAATAAAAACGCATAAAAAAGCTCCGCAAGAATTTGAGGAGCTTTTTAAATAAAGTGTTAATTAAAATCTATTTATTCCCTTTCACTAAAAACCACCAAAGAGCAACGTACACCGCTTCTTCTTTTGCACCTTTAATATCGCTAGTTACATCACTCATTTTTGCAATAGAGCTATTACTTGAGTTACGAATAGTATTACCATCAATTTTTAAAACCGTTGAGTTGCTTGAGTTACGGATAGTTTTTCCGTCGCTATCAACTTTACCAACTGTGCTATTGCTTGAGTTACGAATTGTTTTTCCGTCGCTATCAATTTTACCAACTGTTGAATTGCTTGAATTACGTAATGTTTTACCATCACTATCCATTTTGTATTGAGCAGAAGCTACAGTTGATACAAATGTAAATGCAAGAATTGTAATTGCTGTTTTAAGTGTTTTGTTCATGTTGAATGTTTTTAATTGTTTAATCAAATATAAGAATTTCAAACCCAAATTAAGAAATAGTGAATTTTACTTAATAACCCCCAACTCTTTCCCAACTTTAGCAAAAGCTGCAATGGCTTTATCTAAGTGTTCTTTGGTGTGCGCTGCAGATAATTGTACACGAATACGTGCTTTATCTTTTGGTACAACTGGGTAAAAGAAACCAATAACATAAATCCCTTCTTTTAATAATCTATCTGCAAAGGTTTGAGATAATTTTGCATCATACAACATCACAGGTACAATAGCAGAATCACCTTCTTTAATTTCTAAACCAACTGCTTTAATTCCTTCTTTAAAATAATTAACATTCCACTCTAATCTATCGCGTAACTCAGTTGTTTCGCTAAGCATATCAAACACTGCAATAGATGCTCCAACAATACTTGGTGCCAATGAGTTTGAGAATAAGTACGGACGAGAACGTTGACGTAAAATTTCAATAATTTCTTTTTTACCTGTAGTAAAACCTCCCATTGCCCCGCCTAATGCCTTGCCAAGCGTTCCTGTGATAATATCAACGCGGTTCATTACATTTTTTAATTCAACTGTTCCTCTTCCCGTTTTACCAATAAAGCCTGTAGCGTGGCATTCATCAACCATTACCAAAGCATTATACTTATCTGCTAAGTCACAAATTTTATCTAAAGGTGCAACATAACCATCCATCGAGAAAACACCATCCGTAACAATAATACGATAACGTTGTGCTTGAGCTTTTTTTAATTGCTCTTCTAAATCAGCCATGTCTGAGTTCTTATAACGGTAACGTTGTGCCTTACATAAACGCACACCATCTATAATAGATGCGTGATTTAATTCATCAGAAATGATTGCATCTTCTTCGCCAAACAAAGGTTCGAACACTCCACCATTTGCATCAAAGGCTGCAGCGTAAAGAATGGTATCTTCTTGTCCTAAAAAATTAGCGATTTTTTGTTCTAGTTCTTTATGAATATCCTGTGTTCCACAAATAAAACGAACTGATGACATTCCGTAGCCATGAGTTTCTAAAGCACTTTTAGCGCCTTCTATAACATTTGGATGGGAAGAAAGACCTAAATAATTATTAGAGCAAAAAATAATTACTTCCTCACCGGTGCTAACTTTTACGCTTGCACCTTGAGGTGTAGTAATTATGCGTTCTTTTTTTAATATACCTGCTTCTTCTATTGAAGATAACTCTTTTTGTAAATGTTGTTGGAAATTACCGTACATAAATATTGAATTTTGCGCCAAATATAGCTAAAGAAACGCCCAAAAACAGCGTGTTTGTGTGTTAATAATTATTTTTGATACTTAAGAAAAAGTTGTATATTTGCAGCCCTATTTAAGTATAGGAATGCGGATGTGTCGTAATTGGTAGCCGAGCCAGACTTAGGATCTGGTGCGCAAGCGTGGGGGTTCGAGTCCCTTCATCCGCACAGAAAGAGAGAATTAGTTTATTAGTTAAATAGTTCTTTAGGAATTGAATGGACGAGAAGTTTATGCCGAGCTAGTCGAGGCAAGTCCCTTCATCCGCACAAGTAAAGAGAATTAGTTATTTAGTAATTAATTCTTTAGGAATAGAAAAGTTCCCAAATTAATAAGGAATTCTATTCATACAAAACAAACAAAAAGGCTAATTTTTTAGCCTTTTTTAATTTTAATTAAATTAGAACAAATGGATATTACAAAACAAGAAATCGACGAATTAAATGCAGTTGTAACTATTAAAGTTGGTCCTGCTGATTATCAAGATAAAGTTGAAGGTGCATTAAAAAAAGCACAACGCCAAGCTACTATGCCTGGTTTCCGCCCAGGGAAAGTTCCTGCAGGAATGATTAAGAAAATGTATGGTAAAAATTTATTAGTTGAAGAAATCAATAAACTATTAAATGATTCTATATACAAATACATCAACGAAAATAAAATTGAAATCTTAGGAAACCCACTTCCTAAAACAGTTGAAAAAGAAATTAACTGGGATACACAAACTGATTTCGCTTTTGATTATGACTTAGGTATTGCTCCTAAATTTGATATTACTATCTCTGATAAAATGAGCTTTGATTATCCAGTTGTAAAAGTGGATGATGAATTAATCGAGAAATATTTAAAAGATGTTAGAAGAAACTACGGTAAACCTTCTAACCCAGAAGTATCTGAAGGAAACGATGTACTTTATATCGACATTAATGAATTAGAAGCTGATGGTTCAATTAAAGCGGGTGGTGTTTTTAAATCTACAAGTATTGGAATCGATCGTTTAAAGAACGATGCTGCTAAGAAAAAATTAACTGGTTTAAAGAAAGAAGATAAAGTTGTTATTGCATCTAATGTTCTTTACGAAAGCGCAATTGATTTAGGAATTGGTTTAGGTATTGATAAAGATGCTGCCGAGCAATTCAACGCTGACTTACAGGTAAATGTAAAAAACATTGCTCGTATGGAAGATGCTGAATTAGACCAAGAATTATTTGATAAATTATACGGTGCAGGTACTATCAATAGCTTAGATGAATTTAAAGCCAAAATTAAAGGTGAGCTTGAGTTAATGTTTGCTCAAGATCAAGACCGTAAGTTTATGCAAGATGTAGAGAAGAAATTAGTTGAAACAGCTAATCCAAAACTTCCTGAAAACTTCCTAAAGCGTTGGTTAATGGCAGTTAACGAAAAGCCATTAACAATGGAGCAAATTGACACAGAGTTTGCAGATTATGCAAAAGCAATGCAATGGAAATTAATCGAAAACAAAATCATTAAAGATAACGCACTTGCTGTATCAAACGAAGAAGCTATTGAAGAGGCTAAACGTTTCATCACTAGCCAGTACGCTCGTTACGGACAAGCACCTAACGAAGAAGAAATAGCAAAACTTGTACAAACAATCTTAACTAAGGAAAGCGAAGTTCAAAAGATCTACGAAAACCTTTATTTCTCTAAAATGTTGGTTTTATTTAAAGAGAAATTTAAGTTAACTAACAAAGAGGTTAGCTACAATGAGTTCTTTGGAATTAAGGATTAATTGGAATTAGAATAGATTAAGGAAGCCTCGAATCGAGGCTTTTTTATTTTTTACAACAGATCTACCTAAGGATTGTTGGCTACAATCTTCATGAACGACTATTAGTATTCATATACAAAACAACTTCAACACACTAATAGAATTCGATTTAAAAAATGTGGGTTTAAGCTCAATTGGTTTAAAAATCAAATTCA
>CANJJP010000066.1 GCA_947474485.1 Bacteroidota bacterium
AATTCGCAGTGCTTGGTACTGAGGAATCATGCACTGGTGACCCTGCTAAACGTGCAGGTAACGAGTTCCTTTTTCAAATGCAAGCAATGGGTAACATTGCAGTGCTAAATGGGTATGACGTAAAAAAAATAGTTACAGGTTGTCCTCATTGTTTTAATACCTTGAAAAATGAGTATCCAAATTTAGGCGGAACCTTTGAAGTTGTTCATCACACACAATTAGTTCAAGAACTTATAAACGCCGGTAAACTAAAGGTTGAAGGTGGAACTTTTAAAGGAAAGAAAATTGTTTTTCACGACCCATGTTATTTAGGAAGAGCTAACGATGTGTACGAAGCTCCACGTGATATTATTAAAAAATTAGATGCTGAACTTACCGAAATGAAACGCAGTAAAGCCAATGGTTTATGCTGTGGTGCTGGTGGAGCGCAGATGTTTAAGGAAGCAGAAAAAGGAAACAAAGAAGTAAATAACGAAAGAGCAGAGGAGGCTTTAGCCGAGAACCCAGATGTAATTGCTGTTGGTTGTCCTTTCTGTAACACAATGATGACGGATGGAGTGAAGCATCTTAATAAAGAAGATAAAACCAAAGTACTAGATGTAGCAGAACTAATTGCCACGGCAAACGATTTATAAGATGGCTGGAAAAGTTTGGATATACCTTAGCGACAAAGAATTTTCAACAGAAATGAAAGCAAATATTGCTATTGATTGCGATGCTTTTTTGAAAGAATGGAACGCACATGGTAATATGCTTACCGGTAGTGCTGAGATTTTGAATAATCGTTTTATTATAATAAAAATTGATGAAACTGGTTACGCTGCAAGTGGCTGTAGTATAGATAAACAAGTGCAGTTTATAAAAGAACTTGAACAAAAATATACTATAAGTTTATTAAATCGCTTACTTGTTGCTTATAAAGAAGGTGATGCAGTTATTGTTAAACCTGCAAATGAAGTCAAACGAATGCTAAAGGAAGGTAGTTTGTTTTTGGATACTATTTACTTTGATTCAGCTATTTTAGATGAACAACAATTTGCCTCTTCATTCGAAATTCCAATAAGCAAAAGTTGGTTAGCGCCTAAAGACTTGGTTTAATTGGTTTTTGAGAAGTTTAATAATAATTCAACATCGAAATAACCCTGTAATGTTGATTGGTGCCGATAGCTCCTTTCTTGATTTAGTCTCTGAGAAGAAATACGTACATATTTTGTTGTAACTGCATCTTGCTCTAATGAAGTGTTTGCGAGGAAATGTAATTCTGTTTGAATAAATTCAATACCCAGCTGCAATACTTTTCATTGTATCCCACCAATTTACTCCACCTTCTTTTTTTCCTAAGCGTACAATAATTAAATTTTTTGCTGGGTTTACGTAAACGTATTGTCCTAAAATACCAATTGCCATAAAATCGCCAGCACGTGATGGAATCCACCATTGGTATTGGTAGTAAGTTATGCTGCCTGCTGTGGTATCTATTTTTGTTGAGTTAGCTACCCAGTCTTTTGAAATGAGTTGTTTGCCATCCCAATTTCCTTTGTTTAAATACAAGCGACCAAATTTTGCAAAGTCGCGGGCACGTGCGTTAATGCAACAGAAGGTTTTTTCTAAGCCATTTTTCTTTTTATCAATGCTCCAACTAGCATCGTATTCCATGTTAAGTGGAGTCCAAATTTTTTCTTGTAAGTATTGTGTTACTGTTTTTGTTTTTAAAGCACGTGCTAAAATTAAACCAAGCAATTGTGTGTTTCCGCTTTTGTACTCGAACTCGGTACCTGGGGCTTTTTTTAATTTTAGTTTGCCACATTGTTTTTCTAAATGCCTGCCATAATAAAATGCTGCTACGTGCCCAAAAGGATTAAAATAACCTTCGTTAAATTTTAAACCTGATGTCATTTGTAAAACGTGTTTAATGCTTACTTTATCAAATCCATTCTTCTTCATTTCGGGAATGTAATTGGTAATGGGCTCTTCAACTGATTTAATTAGGCCATCATCAATTGCACAACCTATAAGAGCAGATGTAATAGATTTTGACATGGAGAAAGAAGGAACAATTGAGGCATCGTCATAACCTTTGTAATATTTTTCAAAATGTATACTATCGTTTTGGATGATAAGGAAAGCAACTGTTTTACTTCCTTCCAACATTTTTTCGAAATTAATTTCTTCTTTATTTGCTTTTACAAATGCCTTTGGAAATTTAGGTTTTGTTGCAGTAAAAAAAGTGAATGGAGTAGCGGAGGCTTTTAAATCGCGCTTTGGAAAAACCTTGTAATCCTTAATATCGGCAAAGTTATAAAATACAAAACGCCCCAATTGGCATGAGCTTAACACAAGTGTTATGATTGCACTTAAAAAAAGAAAGCGTTTGATTTTTGATTTCATAAAGCGAGCTAATTAAAAATTAAACAACATTATAAAGCATACGTCCAATTAAAAAATAAATGGTGATGCCTAAAATATCATTTAATGTGGTTACAAATGGACCCGTTGCTAATGCAGGGTTTATTTTAAAACGATACAATGTAAGAGGAACAAATGTTCCTAAAAAGGATGCAAATAATATTACAGTAATAAGCGCAATACTTACAACTGATGCAAGTTGAAAGCTGTCACTAATTAATAGATTGTATCCAAAAATAAGTGATGAACAAATTAAACCATTTATTAACCCAACGCCTAACTCTTTCATTAGTTTTGGAACAAGCTTTTCATCTCTTAAGGTATTGTTGGCTAAACCTTGCACAATAATAGCAGATGATTGTACCCCCACATTTCCGCCCATTGCCCCGATTAGCGGAATAAAAAATGCCATCTCAGGATGAATTTGTATTTGACCTTCGTAGCTACTAATAATACGCGAACCAATAATTCCACCACACATGCCAACTAAAAGCCAGGGAATACGAGCTCTTGAGAGCCTCCATATTTTATCCGAAGAGTCAACATCATCCGAGATTCCCGACATGCGTTGTATGTCTTTCTCTGCTTCTTCGCGTATAACATCAACTACGTCATCAATGGTAATTCTTCCAACTAATCTTCCTAATGTATCTACAACAGGCAATACAACCAAGTCATACTTGCGCATGATGTCGGATATTTCTCCTGTGTCGGTATTTGTTTTTACTGAAATAATTTCTGAATCAAAAATATCATTAATTAAAGCCGAAGGAGCTGAAATGACTAATTTTTTTAGCGATAACATTCCAATCAATCTTTCTTTATCATCCACAACATAAACAGCATACATTACATTTACACTATCTGTTTGTTGACGAATTTGCTCGATACATGCAGTTACTGTTTCATGTGCATAAACACTCACTAACTCTTTTGCCATTAGTGAACCTGCAGTACCTTCTTCGTAATTTAAGAGGTCGGCAATATCACTTGCCTGTTCAATATCTTCTAATTGAGAAAGTACTTCGTCTTGAATCTCTTCAGGTAATTCGTTGATAACATCGGCGGCATCATCCGAGTCCATGTTATCTAACTGCTCTGCAATTTCTTTAGTAGATAAGGATGCGAGTAATTGCTCACGCATATCTTCATCTAACTCTAAAAGTACATCAGCAGTACTTTCCTCTGGCATTAAATCATAGAGGTACTTAGCTTCTTCAAAACTAAGTTTATCAAAGATTTCGGCAATATCCGCCGCGTAGTATTCGTTTAACTGTTCAGTTAAATAAGCATCCTTGTGTTCCTCAATTGCGGAACGCAGGGTGTTTAAATATTCTGTGGTTAATTCGAATTGCATAAAATAAAGCTGGGCAAAATTAGCAATTTACCTGAGAGCGTAGCCCTAATTTATCCTTAATAGCAATAATTTAATACTTGATTACCTTTATTGGATTTCGGTTATTTAAACTAACGAAATAAATTCCGCTACTTAATTGCTTTCCAATACTCATTTCCCCTGAGTTCTCATTAAAATTGTAGGTTTCAACTACTTTTCCAAGATGGTCAGTTACTATTAAAGTAGCATTTAATTCTTCGTTTTTAAGTGCGTATGCAATTTTTAATTCCTCATTAAATGGATTGTTTTTAATGATTAAACTCGTTTGATTGTTGGAATAACTATTAATACCAACACCATTAGGTAATAGTTTGCGGTTTAAAATTGAAAGCACTCCATTAGTTAACTGCACGTTATTTACAACTAAAGTTTGGTAACCCGTTTTTGAAAGTTGAACGTTGTAAGAGCCCGCAGCTACTGTTCCTGTTGAAAAGTTGCCTCCATTTGCAGTACTCGTGTTCATTGCTGTGAATCCAATAATGGTAATAGTAACTCCATTTAAATTAGCAAGTGTAACAGAATCTTTAATGTTTCCTTCTAACCAACATGCACGCATATAAGTTGGTGTTAACACATGCAATCCGTTTTCAATATTTGAAACTACAATTGTTCCTGAAGGTAAAAAAGGATATACACCCCAAGCTCCATTAAATCCGTTACCTGCGCCTGCAGTGTAAGTATCATAATTTCCTACTTGTATCATATTGTGTGGACGTTTAACATCTACAATGGTAAATCCATCCTTATACCATGATGTAACCGCAAATGTATCTAATGTAATGTGTGTGTTGTGCACAATTGAATTACTTCCTGGGTTCGATTTTATTTGATCTAATTCAATTACATTTCCTAAGTCGCTGATGTCGTATGAAGTTAGAGCTGAATTACTTTTTTCGTCAGTAGTAAATAAATAATGTTTATCGGGACTTGGCCAAGTGTTATGAGTAAAGTTAAGCGGTGTAGCAAAGGTTGTTAGTACAGTTGGATTTGTTTTATTAGTAAAATCAACTATTGTACATGTGCCATCTAAAATTTCTCCTGCATATAATGTATCGTTATCTACATATCCATCATGCACGTATTTGATGTCGTAACTTCCTAAATAGCTAGGATTCCAAGGGTCAGCTAAACTGCAGCATATTGCCCCGCCGTTACCAATATTTGTTCCGTATAAATATAGATTAGCTTTAGTTGTATCAATATGCAAGGCATGAATAGTACCAAGTGTTCCTCCAGGCAAGTTGGGCGTCCAATAATGATAAGGAACATTAACAGCGGGTAAGTGGCGTAAATCGGCTATTTGAACACCGCCGCCAGCTTCAGAAGTAATATAAGCGTAATTCTGATATACTTTAATTTCTTTCCAAATTTGGTTAGGGCCAGCAACCCAGGGCAAAGCAATTACTTCAAAAGGATTGTCTGGGTCGGTAACATCTACAATCGACATTCCAGTTTCTACACCAACTAAGGCATATTCTTTTCCGGTACTATCAACATATCCACATATATTAGCACATTCTTTTCCAGGGTACTGAAAATTGGAACGATGCACAACATTAACGTTTTGACTTTTGGACACTGAAAATAGTATCAAAAAAAGTAATAAAAAATAGTTTTTCATAGGTTTTAGGTTATTCCAAAGTTAACGAATTATTTTTATAATTTTGAGCTACTACACAAATGGCAAGTATTCATCAAATATTAGAGAAATATTGGGGACATAAGGCTTTTCGACCTGGGCAAGAAGGCATCATTAATTCTGTGCTCGAAAACAAGGATACTTTAGCCTTATTGCCTACAGGCGGCGGAAAATCGATTTGTTTTCAAGTGCCAGCAATGGCAATGGATGGCTTGTGTTTGGTTATTTCACCCTTAATTGCATTAATGAATGATCAAGTTCAAAACCTGCAAAAAAAAGGTATTCGAGCAATGGCCATTTCATCATCTATGAGTTGGCATGAGATACGCGTTGCTTTTTCAAATTGTATAAACGGTAATTTTAAATTTTTGTATCTGTCGCCCGAGCGCTTGGAAACAGAGGTGTTTTTAAAAAATTTACATGATTTAAATATCAGCATGATTGCTGTTGATGAAGCGCATTGTGTTTCGCAATGGGGTTATGATTTTAGACCCAGCTATTTAAAAATTGCGAAGTTGCGTGAGTATGTTCCTAATGTGCCATTTGTTGCATTAACAGCAAGTGCAACCAATAAAGTAATAAAAGATATTCAAGAAAAACTGTTATTTAAAAAAGAGAATGTTTTTAAATCGAGTTTTGAACGTAAAAACATTCATTATATAGTACAATACGAAGAAGATAAAATTGGAAGATTATTTTCGATTTGCAACAAAGTAAAAGGAATAGGAATTGTTTATGTAAGAAACAGAAGAAAAACTTTTGAAATTGCCCAGCTGCTCGCGCAGCATGGCTTTCAGTCGGATTTTTATCATGCAGGTTTAACAGCCGATGAACGCCAAAGAAAACAAAGCGATTGGATAAATAATAAAACCCGTATCATAGTTTCAACCAATGCATTTGGAATGGGAATAGATAAACCCGATGTGCGTTTTGTGGTGCATTTAGATTTGCCTGATAGTTTAGAAGCTTATTTTCAAGAAGCGGGCAGGGGAGGAAGAGATGGAAAAGTGGCCTATGCTGCATTGTTGTTTCAGGAGAATGATGCAAACCAATTGATAGAGAACTTAGAGAATTCGTTTCCAAGTTTTGATGAGATAAAACAAGCCTATCAAGCAATTGCAAATTATTATCAAGTGGCGTCAGGAGCAGGATTGGGTATGTCTTTTGATTTTGATTTAGATGCAATTTGTAATAATTACCAATTGAAACCTTTTACTGTTTTTAATGCTGTTCGTTTTTTAGAAAAGGAAGGATATTTTTCTTTTCAAGATAATTCGTTTGAGCCATCAAAAGTTATGATGCTAATGAACAAAGACGATTTATATAATTTTGAAGTTAGGTCGCCCAAGTTCGAGAAATTACTAAAAGCACTGCTTCGTAATTATGGCGGCTTGTTTGAGCAACATGCTTACATTAATGAATTTCAATTAGCACAAAGATTGGCAATTGGAAGAGATGAAGTGGAAGATCAATTAAAACGATTGTATAAGTTAGAAGTGATAGAGTACGTTCCAAAATCTCAATTGCCTAAAATAGTTTTCACAGCAAATCGTATCGACTCAAAAAACTTAGTTTTTTTACCTGAAAATTACAAGCGTTTAAAAGATGTTGCAAAAGAACGAGTAGAAGCAGTTGTTAGGTATGTGCAAGAAAAAAATGTGTGCAGGAATAGATTGTTACTTGCATATTTTGATGAAACAGACATAAATGATTGTGGTAATTGTGATGTATGTTTAAAACGTAAAAGAGAATCAAGAAATAATGAGTTTGGAGATATTAATCTTCAAATTTTAAATGTACTACATGGGCGACCCTATAAGTTAGATGATTTAGTAAGTGTTTTTTATCATTTCGAAAAAGAAATTATTGTAGATGCAATTAACGAATTGATTGAAGAAAATAAAATAGAAATTGACAAAGAAAGAATACTAAAACTTAGGGCATGAGATCAATACTTTTCTTGATTTTTTACTTCGTTTTGCAATTTCGTAAATAATAGAAATTTCGTGCGATCCTGTTGAGTTACTTACTAATCTGTTTAAAGTAAGATCATAACTATATCCAATACGCATATCATATTGTTTTAAATCCACCCCAACCAACAAACATAAAGCATCTCTGTTTGGATACGTGGGCTTGTATTGTTTTAGGGGTAATCCAC
>CANJJP010000067.1 GCA_947474485.1 Bacteroidota bacterium
TACATTTTCTTTATCCAAAGCTTGTTTTACATCTAATGGCGTTAAACCATAAGCAGCAAGTTTTTCGGGGTTCATCCACAAACGCATAGCGTATTTCTTTTGCCCCCAAATTTGAACTGTACTAACACCTGGAATAGTTTGTAAACGTTCTGCAATCACATTCTCGGCAAAGGCACTCAACTCTAATTGGTTTTTAGTATTACTTTGTAAAGTCATTGAAAGGATAGCATCCGCGTTAGCATCTGATTTAGTAACTGTAGGCAAACCATCAATATCTTGTGGTAGTTGTCTTACAGCTTGCGATACTTTATCGCGTACATCATTTGCTGCCGCTTCTAAGTTGGCATCCAAATTAAATTCAACAGTAATGGTGCTAGAGCCTTGATTACTAGATGAAGAAATTGTTCTAACACCTTCGATTCCATTTAATACTTTCTCTAATGGCTCTGTAATTTGTGATTCAATTACGTCGGCATTTGCTCCCGCATAGTTTGTTTTTACAGTTATAATAGGCGGATCGATGGATGGAAATTCTCGAACTCCCAAATAATTGTAACCTATTAAACCAAACAAAACAATAATGACAGACATCACAATTGCCAGCACAGGTCGTTTAATACTTATTGATGCAATGTTCATTTCAATTATTTTGTTTCGATTATTTTTACTGAAGCGCCTGGTTTAATCGTCATAATACCTGTGGTTACTATGGTATCTCCAATGTTTAAGCCTTCAATGATTTGTATTTTTTCGTCTGTACGTAAACCAGTAATTACTTTTGCAGGTTCGGCTTGTCCGTTTTTAATGCGATATACTTTCTTTCCTTTTAAATCAGGAATAATAGATTCGGTAGGAACCATCATTGCCGAATCAATATCTTGCAATGCTAATTTAACCCTTGCAAACGCTCCAGGATAAATGTTTCCATTTGGGTTTAAACATAATGCTCTCACTTGCACAGTGCGTGTAGTCATATCAATTTTAGGCTCTATGGCAAAAACTTTTCCTGTTAGCATATTAGCATTTCCTTCTACGCTAAACGAAACCTTATCTCCATTTTTAATGAGTGAAGAATATTTTTCGGAAACCGAGAAATCAATTTTTACTGGATTAATTTGTTGAATGCCTGCAATGATTGTATTGGGAGTAACATAAGCCCCTTCACTCACATTTTTCAAACCTATTACACCATCAAAAGGCGCGCGTATTTCTGTTTTAGCAATTTGAGCATTTATTAAATCAATATCCGCTTTAATTGTATTGTATTGGTTTTGCGCCACATCAAATTCTTCCTGACTAATACCATTAATTGCAATCAGTTGTTTGTAGCGATTTAATTTTTGTTCGGCTAATTCAAACTGTAATTTCAGTTTTCTCGAACTTGCGCTTAGTTCATCATCATTTATTTTCACCAATAATTGCCCCTTGCTAACTTTGCTTCCTTCTGAAAAGTTAATTTGTTTTACTTTACCAGCAACCTCGGGTTGTAGTTGAACTTCTTCGTTTGCCATTATTGTTCCCGATGCGTAAACTTCGTTACTTAATTTTTCTGCACGCACAACAAAAGTCCCCACATTGCTTGGTGTAGATTTTGCCCCGCTGCCTTTTCCCCCTTTAGCATCCACTTCGGCCGATTCGGATGGGAAAAACATAAATTTAAGCGTTAATAATGCAGTTATAATAAGTGTAATTATAAGTAAGTTTTTTAATTTCATTTCGCACGTTTTTTTAATTTGATGTCAACTTCGTTTGCAGGTAAATTTTCTATGTTTTTAGAGATAATACCTAAACAATTGTAAAATATATCTTGGTTTTGTTTACTAATTCCTTTAAGTGCCAATGCATTCATCTCTTTAATTCCTGCATTAATTTCTTTCATTATTTTTTTTGCTTTTGGGGTTAATTCAATAATGTGCTCACGTCTGTCATTTGGATTTACACAACGTTTAATCATTTCCTTTTCCACTAAATGGTCGAGCATACGAACCATTGAAACTTTATCAAAGGACAATAAATCGGATAAATATTGCTGCGTGCATCTTTCCTGAGCTCTTTCAATAGCAACTAGGGTAGAGAAGTGGCGATCTATTCCCAAATGTTCTAGTTTTTTACTAAGTGCCCCAAAATAAGTTTTGGTAATAGCACCCATAAATTTGCCTAAGGGCATTGATTGATTCATTCTTAAAAATTAGGTGTCGCAAAGATAGTTATTAATATTAATAGTAAACAATGTTAACTAATTAGGAAGATGTTAATTTCTTAGAAATAGTAATAAATCGAAATTAAAATTGGAAGTAGATGAACTCGTTCGCATTAAACTTGCCCAGCACAAAAATGACAATGATAATGCATATGTAGAATACAGGTTTAGTAAAGGATTCATAACCTTTCATTTTATTAAGAATTGCAAATTCTTCGTTTAATTCTTTTAAGAATAAGAAAAGAACAAAGAAAGCAGAAAGTAGTATTGGGAAATAATTGGCAATGCTATGTAGTTCAGTTAATAATTGTGAAGGTTGGAACTCAAAAATGATTTTATTATAAATCGAAAATAAATCTCCAGCATTCAAAGCTCTAAAAGCAATTAATGAAATAGTATGGAACAACAATAAATAAAACCAAGCGAGTAGGGAAGGAGCTTTGAAAGGTTTTGCCCTTTCATTATTCATTAACTCTACCAAATACATTAAACCATGCATGGTTCCCCAAAGTAAGAATGTCCAATTTGCTCCGTGCCATAAACCACTTATTAGAAAAACCAAAAATATATTAAGTAACCAACGTTTTTTGCTGCAACGGTTTCCACCTAAACCAATGTATAAATAGTCTCTAAACCATGTTGTAATGGAAATATGATTGCGTTGCCAAAATTCAGTAAGTGATTTTGATAGTAATGGTCGCCGCCAGTTTAAGCTAAAGTTAATTCCAAATAATTTGGCTACTCCTGTAGCAATGTCTGAGTAACCAGATAAATCGCAATACACTTGTACTACAAATAAAAATCCAACCAATAAATGTGTTGAGCCCGAAAAAGCTTCTACATTAGTAAAAACCGGTGTTACAATTTCGCTTAATCTATCGGCAATAACTAGTTTCTTAAAAAAGCCCCAGCTAATGGCACGCGCTGCAAAACCCCAATCGACCTTAGTTAAAAATTGTGTCTGATAAAACTGTGGCATTAAACTATTGTAACGAACAATTGGCCCTGCAACCATGTGTGGAAAAAAGGAAACATACAATGCGAAAAACCCTAAGCTATCCGTTGGTTTGTATTTGCCCCTGTAAACATCAATAGTATAGCTTAACGATTGAAAAGTGTAAAAGGATAAACCTGCTGGAATTATAAAAGCCTGTAGCAATTCGTAGTTGCTGTGGGTAATTTTGTTGCTCGCAAATAAAATTGAATTTAAAAGGAATATGCTGTATTTAAAAGCTACAAGTACACCAATGTTACTAATTACACTTAATGCTAACCATTGCTTTTTTTTCTTTTGTTCGCTGGTGGCATCAATTTGTTTTGCCGCTAAATAATCAATACAAGTTGTACCAATTAATAGTAAGCAATACCAAGGGTTGTAAGAAAAATAGAAATAATAGCTTGCTAATAATAAAAGAGCCCAACGCCATTGGTGTTTTATACTCCAATACAATGTAAAAACGATTGGAAGAAAATAAACGAAGTGTAATGAGTTAAAAAGCATTAATGACCAAATTTAACTCTATTTTTTGGAAGATTTAATTAGTCTTGCTTACGTTTTACTAAGGCATTATTTGAGTTAAACTCAAAAAACCAGTTATCATCAAAAATTTGTGGAAGATAGCGCTCATACAAATGCATACGTGCATTGGTGTGTTTACCATCCTCATCATCCTTATCAACCGCGTTAAATTCGTAAGTCATGATTTTTGGGTGTTCACCCATAAAAGTTCTTACAATTTCGGAGATGGTTCTCATTACACCATAAACTTCACCTCGGTTGGTTGCAGCGTATTCTTCGCCTTCAAACTCATCATTAATAACACCAAAAACAATAGTTGCGTGTAAAATATTGTCTTGTCTACGGCCAAATCTAACCTCATAACGCAAACCCGAAGGAGTATTGAAATAATACACACTCGCTGATTTTATCGCCGGGTATTCGATTGTATATATGTTAGTCGCTTCTGACACCTATTTTAACAAATATACCTTATTGTTTCGAGAATTTAGACTTTATAAAGCCAAATAAAATAGGAAGAACAGAAATACCTATAATTCCGAAAACTACTTTTTCGTAATTCTTTTGAATCCAAGCATTTGTTCCTAAAAAATAACCTGCTAATGTTAATGCTGTAACCCAAATAATACCTCCAATAACACAAAAGCTGATGTATTTTTTGTAGTTCATATTTCCCATTCCAGCAGCAAATGGGGCAAATGTTCTTACGATTGGAACAAATCGAGCCATAATGATTGTTTTACCGCCGTGTTTTTGATAAAACAATTCGGTTTTAGTAAGGTACTCTCGTTTAATTATTTTTTTTAGCCATTTTATTTCAAAAATTCGTACTCCTAATTTTCTCCCTACCAAATAATTTACATTATCTCCTAAAATTGCAGAAATGATTAGTAAAATAATAAGCATGAATGGATTTAAAACACTTGGATAAATTGCAGCAAACATACCAGCAGTAAATAATAAAGAGTCGCCAGGTAAAAAAGGAGTGGCAACTAATCCAGTTTCACAGAAAATAATTAAGCACAAAAGAAAATAGGTTAGTGTTCCGTGATTTTCTATAAAGCATTGTAAATAACACTTAGTCTTTATCAGAATATCAATAATCCCTAAAGTGGTGCAATCGCAAGTTTCCATAATTATTATTAATAGTTAGGCATCGAAGGGTCAATTTCTGCTGCCCAAGCTAATATTCCATCTTGTAAATTATATAAGTTTGTGAAGCCATGGTTTTGCTCCAAAGCACCAATAACAGTAGCCGAACGTTTACCGCTTCTGCAATGTACTACTACTTTTTTGTCTTTAGAAATCTCCGCAACATGATCCATAACCTCACCCATAGGAATTAATTTTCCATTCAAGTTACAAATATCAAACTCATGTTCTTCTCTCACATCAATAAGTTGAAAATCTTCCTTATTGTCTATCATTGCTTTTAATTCCTTTACAGTAACTTCTTTCATCATGTTAAATTTTAAAAACTCAAACATAACTATAAACTAATAATAATACAAGGCTATTTTTCCATAGTAACCAACAGGTTGTTAATTATTAGGCTTCTTGGAAAGACCAATTTTCTTTTTTAAAATCAAAATAAGTTTGAGCGAATCATGATGTTTGCCATCGTAAAAGCGAAGCAAATGATGTTAATGCAAATGATGTTAATCGGAGTTTAATACAACTAAATAGTCTTAATGATCAGGTAATTAATTGATAAAGATGAAAAGAAAACGAATATTTATATGTTAATAATTTCGATTTTTAGTTTGCGTGCATTGCAAATATGGTTGTTTCCTTTGTAAAATGCACTGATTACGAATCCGCCTTTTAATATGTGGAAATAAGATTAAAGTATTAGCCTAGCCTCAATTCTTTTAATTGCACTATTCTAACTAACTATAATAAGAAGAATAAAATTACGGAATTCAAAAATAAAAGTGGATAAACATCGTTTATAGGGTTTCTCAGTGTTTTAACATTTATGTATATTTACATTTTTACAAGCCCGTGTTCGATTTAAGCGTCATAATAGTTAATTACAATGTAAAGCACTTTGTTGAGCAATGTTTGTATTCGGTTATGAATGCGTCTAAAAATTGCAAACTAGAAGTATTTGTAGTTGATAATAATTCTGTTGACGGCTCTGTTGAACTTATTAGAGAGAAATTCCCAAATGTTACATTAATTGCCAATAAAGATAATGTAGGCTTTTCTAAGGCAAATAATCAGGCTATTCGTATTGCAAAGGGCAGTTATGTTGTGCTTTTAAACCCAGATACAGTTGTTGAGGAAGATACTTTCGAAAAAACCATCGCCTTTATGGATGCACATCCTGAGGCAGGTGGATTAGGTGTAAAAATGTTAGATGGTAAAGGAAATTTTTTGCTTGAATCAAAACGTGGGTTGCCAACACCTTCAGTAGCATTTTATAAAATATTTGGACTTTCTGCTTTGTTTCCAAAGTCGAAAGTATTTGGAAAATATCATTTAGGATATTTAGATAAGGAGCAAACACATGAAGTAGATGTATTAAGCGGGGCATTTATGTTAATGCGTAAAGAAACCCTTGATAATGTTGGTTTGCTGGACGAAGAGTTTTTTATGTATGGTGAAGATATTGATTTATCTTATCGTATAATACTTGGAGGGTATAAAAATTATTACTACTCAGGAACCCGTATCATTCACTACAAAGGAGAGAGTACTAAGAAGAGCAGTATTAACTATGTGTTTGTGTTTTACAAGGCAATGGTGATTTTTGCACGTAAACATTTTTCGCAACGCAATGCTAAAACCTTTTCTTTTTTAATAAATCTAGCTATTTATTTACGTGCGTTTATGGCATTGTGCATGCGTGTGGTAAAACGAACTATTGTTCCTGCAATCGATTTTGCATCTATGCTAGGAGGTATGTGGGGAATAAAACAGTTGTATGAAAGAAATGTAATTTTTACTGACGGAGGTAGCTATCGAGAGCAATTGGTTTTGGTTGCTTTTATTTCCTACATTTTAATTTGGCAGTTTTTAGTTTATTTAAGTGGTGGTTATGATAAGCCAATTAAGCTGTATCGCATACTTCGTGGTGTTTTGGTAGGTACAGGATTAATTTTAATTGGTTATTCTTTGTTACCCGAAATGTATCGTTTTTCGCGCGCAATGATTTTGTTAGGTGCGGGCTGGGCGAGTTCGTTTTATTTGATATCACGTATTCTATTTCATTTTGCAGGATTAAAACCATATAATTTAAAAACGAAAGCAACAAAAAAGATAAGTGTTGTTGGTAGTTTAGAAGAGTTTGAGCGCGTTCGTTCACTAATTAAATTATCAAATATTGAAGCCGAGCATTTAAACTGGATTAGTGTTACTGAAGAAAAAATAGATGTAAGTTTTCATTCGGGTACCATTGCTCAATTAGAGGAAATTATAAAGGTTTATGGTATTAACGAAGTAATTTTTTGCGCAAAGGATTTGCCTTCACAAACAATTATCACTTACATGTTAACACTAGTTGATTTAGACGTTGATTTTAAAATTGCTCCGCCTGAGAGCCTTTCTATTATTGGTAGTAATAGCATTGATACAGCAGGCGATTTGTATATTATAGATACAAACTCTGTTACTAAGCCTCACAACAAACGTAAAAAACGCATGTTGGATATGGCTTTCTCTATAGTATTTATTGTAATTGCCCCGCTTTTAATTTTGGCTCAAAAAAATAAACTAAAGTTTTTATCTAATTTATTTCTTGTATTGCTTGGGTTAAAAACTTGGGTAGGATACGGCACTCGTTCATCAAAAGAGTTGCCTACCATTAAAGAATCTGTGCTAACTCCAGCAAGTAAATTGAGGGGAGTAAATTTAGATGAAGAACA
>CANJJP010000068.1 GCA_947474485.1 Bacteroidota bacterium
ACACCGTTAATTAAGATATAACCAGTTAATTCATCTGCACCCCAAGCAATTTTTGGTTGAGAAAAATATTTGCTTCCATCAGGACTTGTGAATAAATCGTTGATTTGGGAGTTTAATTCACTCGTCCAAGTATAAGCAGCACCGGCTTTAACACCTTTGTAAATTCTTACACCTTCAATCGTAGTTCCGTCAGCAGCATATTGGTAACCAGCTGTCCAAACTTCAGTTCCACGAGTTGTAGTACAAAATGAAGAGAAATAAGTGTTTTCAGCAACTGAACCTGAACCAATTGCAGTTAAAGCAGCAACTTGATCATTTGTCATTGTGTTACCAACTTCGTTTGCAGGTCTAGATGCGAACCAGTTAGCCATCCATCCAGAACCATCAGTACAAGGACCTGTTCCAACAAAACTTGCTTGAGCAGCGTCTGTATTACCAGCTGCATTAGCAATAACACCACTTGGGTAACGAGCTAATGCTCCACCAACATCAACGGCTGATGCTGAAAATAAAGATGCTTTTGACCATGTTGCACCATTGTCAATTGAAGCATTTGTAATCATGTGCCCACTGTTTGGTGTAGTAATTCCTGCAGTAGGATAAGCGTATGCACCAGCAGTTGCTGGCGGTATACGCTGCGTAAACATTACCATGTTAAGGTCAGCGTTGTAAGATAGAGGAACAGTTTCTTCAACTAACATACCGAAACCATTACGAGAAGCAGAAAAACCAGTTGAAGTTACTAAAACGTTATCGTTTGTTGGCTTTAATGATTTGTTTGTAGAGTTACCTGCAAAATTATCAATTTTAGCAGCTTTAGTTCCTTTGTAAAATACTGGCTTTAGAGCTTTTCTGTTAGATTGAGCGAAAGCTCCAATTCCAACTAAAAGCACTGAGCCTAAGAGTAGTGATTTTTTCATTTTTATTGATTTTAGATTAAACAATTGTTACTAATTAGAGTTGCAAATTTACTTAATTGTTTCTGTAAAACAAAAAATTTTAACATTTACCTTTGTGTTTTTTGTAGTGTTGAATTTTTCCATTACCTCCTTCTATTTAGTTGAACATCAGAAAATTATTATTAGTATAAATTTAGTTATTTAACGTGATTTTTAAGTTGTAAAATCATAAGTGTTCAATACGACTTTATATCTGGTCGTAATTTTCTCATAAGTGGTAAATTTGCTTTATTACGAAATCATTAAGTATTTTTGTCGAATGAGTAAGTTTTTAATTGTTGGTTTAGGAAATATCGGCTCCGAATATGAGCATACTCGCCACAATATTGGTTTTGATGTGGTCGACTATCTGGCTCAGGAAGCAAAAGTGCCATTTTCAAGTGATAGATTAGCCGACGTGGCTCATATAAAGTTGAAAGGAAAGCCAATTGTACTAATTAAACCAAACACTTACATGAATTTAAGTGGAAAGGCAGTTAATTATTGGCTTCAACAGGAAAAGATAGATATTGAAAACATAATAGTGATTGTTGATGAATTGGCATTGCCTCTTGGAAAAATTAGAATTAACCCAAAGGGCAGTGATGGAGGGCACAATGGATTAAAAAGTATTCAAGAAACATTAAATACAAGTAATTATAACCGTCTTCGATTCGGAATTGGAAATGAATTCTCGAAAGGTAAACAAGCTGATTTTGTTTTAGGTAAGTGGACTACTGAAGAACAAAAAGTTGTGGAAGAACGAATAAAAGTTGCTGCAGAAGCTATTAAATCCTTTGCTTTTATTGGTTTAGCACGAACAATGAATGGTTTTAATTCGAAATAGGGTTAAAATAATTTATAAATGAGCTAGCAAACTAAAAATGAATAAACTCAGTGCTTGCAATGCAAGCACTGAAAAATAATGAGTTTTCTTGCCGACATTAACTAGCTACTAAATAATTCTTACTTTTACGTTTTTAAAAATTACATGAGCGACGTCATTTGGACCCTTATAATTGTTTGGCTTATTTTCAGAGTTTTTTCTGCATTTAGTAACAGGAAATCGCATGAATATCAAAAACATGAACATCATCATTACTATAAAGAAGGAACGATAAACGTTGATACTAATCCAAACAAAAAACCAAAATCAAAAATTGACGATACTGAATACACTGATTACGAAGAAATAAAATAAATATATAATACAACCCTATGAAATTTGACATCAAAAAGTTAATTCCAACAATTGCTGCTTTAATAGTTTTTATTGCTATTACAGTGTTTTATTTTAAGCCTGTAGTACTTGATAAAAAAGAAATAAGACAAGGTGATATCATCAACTTTAAAGGAGCAAGTAAAGAAATAGTTGATTTTAGAACTGAGACAAAACAAGAGGCGCTTTGGACAAACTCAATGTTTGGAGGAATGCCAGCGTATCAAATTTCTGCTTTATACCCAAACAATTGGTTGCAACAAATTGATAAAGCCTTTATGCTTTGGTTGCCACATCCAGCAGGCTTGGTGTTTTTATATTTTATTGGATTTTATATTTTACTCTTATGCATGCGGGTTAATCCGTGGCTCTCGATTGTGGGGGCATTGGCTTATGGATTTTCCTCTTATTTCTTTATAATTATTGAAGCGGGGCATAATTCAAAAGCACATGCAATTGGTTATATGGCACCTTTGCTTGGATCAATATTGCTTACCTTAAAAGGTAAGCGATTATTAGGCGCTGCCTTAACTGCATTGTTTACTGGTTTAGAATTGTATGCAAATCACGTGCAAATCACCTATTACTTATTTATGCTAGTTTTTGTTATAGTGTTGTTCGAATTGTATTCAGCATTTAAAGAGAAAGCTATAAAAGGATTTATGATATCATGCATGTTTTTAGGAATTGCTGCGGTGATTGGTGTTTTGCCAAACACAACAAACTTATGGGCGACATATGAATATGGAAAATATTCTACTCGTGGTAAAACCGAATTAACTATAAAAGCAAATAAAGAAAGTAATTCGGATATTGCTACAAGTGGTTTAGATAAATCATATGCTACACAATGGAGTTATGGAGTTGGGGAAACATTCACATTATTAATTCCAAATTTTAAAGGCGGGGCATCAGAGCCAATTAACAAAAACAATAAAGATGCATTGAAGAAAGTTGACCCAAACATGCGCGAAAGTGTTGGTGGATTTGGAGCTTATTATGGCGAACAACCTTTTACTTCAGGTCCTGTTTATGTTGGCGCAATTATGTTTGTACTTGCGCTGTTTGGAATGTTTGTTATAAAAGGACCACTTAAATGGGCCTTGTTTATTGGAACCTTATTAAGTATTATGTTGGCTTGGGGTAAAAATTTTATGGGCTTCAGCAATATCTTTTTTGATTATGTGCCTGCTTATAATAAGTTCCGTGCAGTATCAATGATATTGGTGTTGGCAGAGCTTACTATTCCTTTACTTGCTATTTTGGCTGTTGATGCAGTTATTAAAAATTATAATTCAGGTGATGAGCCAATAAAGATTTTTGGAAAAGAAATTACTCTGAAAAAAACAACCTATATCGCTTTCGGTATTGTTGCTGGATTTTTAGTTTTATGTTGGTTAATGCCAACTATGTTTACCGATTTTAAAGCTGAAACTGAATTAGCGCAAATTGTTCAAGGACAAAAGCAAGCTAACCCTGGCGTTTCGGAACAAGATATTTTAAATCAAGTTAGTCCGTTTATGGCTGAGGTAGAAAGTGCTCGTGAGTCAATATTTAAAGCTGATGTAATGCGTACTTTGCTGTTTGTCTTATTAGCGGCGGCAGCAATTATTTTATTTATCGGTAAAAAAATAAACGTAACAATGCTAAGTGTAATGCTTGGTATTTTTGTTTTAGCAGATATGTGGCCGGTTGCAGCTCGTTATTTAAACAAAGAAAATTATGTTGCTAAAAACCAAAATGAAACTCCTTACTACGCAAGTAAAGCAGATGAATTTATTTTAAGCGATAAATCTCTTGATTACCGTGTATTAAAATTAGGAAATCCATTTAATGATGCAGGTACATCCTACTTCCATAAATCTATTGGCGGGTACCACGGTGCAAAATTAAAACGCTACGCTGAGTTAATTGATTTTAGAATTGACCCAGAGTACGCTAATGTAATTGGTGCCTTAAGAACAGCAGCAACAGATAGCAGCATAAAAGCAATGCTTAGTAAACAACACGTGTTAAATATGTTGAATACAAAATATATTATATACGATCCAGAATCACCTCCAATTGTAAATAATTCTCGTAACGGAAATGCTTGGTTTGTTACGAAAATAAATTATGTTCCTACAGCTGATGAAGAGATAACTAAATTAGGAGAAGTTAATCCTCGTTGGTACGCTGTTGTAAATGAAAAGTACAAAACAAACTTAAATGGGTTTGATCCAAGTTATGATTCAACTGCTACTATTAAATTGACTTCGTATGCACCTAATAAATTGGTTTACGAATCAAATGCTAAGAAAGATCAGTTAGCGGTGTTCTCGGAAATTTATTATCCAAAAGGCTGGAATGCATATATTGATGGGGCATTAACAGAACATATCAATGCTGATTATGTATTACGTGCAATGAAGATTCCTGCAGGTAAACATAATATCGAATTTAAGTTTGAACCTGAAACGTATTATACAGGTGAAAAAATTTCCTTAGCAGGATCAGTATTATTATTGCTTACTGTAATTGGTGGAATTTTCTTTCACTATAAAAAAGAAAAAACTGCTTAATGAAAAAAGTATTCATCATAGCTGAAGCTGGTGTAAATCATAATGGCGATTTAAACCTTGCTTTTCAATTGGTTGATAAAGCATTTGAAATTGGCGCAGATTGCGTAAAATTTCAAACCTTTAAAACGGAGAATATTGTAACTAAAACTTCTCCAAAAGCAAACTATCAAATGTTGGTTACTGATAAAGCAGAAAGCCAATTTGATATGCTTAAGAAATTGGAATTGCAAAAAGAAGATTTTAAAAAAATAAAAGATTATTGCAAAACCAAAGGCATTCAGTTTTTATCTACACCTTACAACCCAGAAGACGCAACTCTTTTAAATGATTTAGGTGTTGAAGCATTTAAAATAGCATCGGGGCAATTGGTTGAATTACCATTCTTAAAATTTGTTGCTAAGTTCGGTAAGCAAATGATTATTTCTACAGGAATGGCAAATCTCGCTGAGGTTTATAAGGCAGTTGAAGCAATTAAATCAACCGGAAACAATGATGTTATTGTATTGCAATGTAATACTGATTACCCAAGTAAAATAGAAGACACCAACATGAAAGCAATGATTACCATGCGTGATGCGCTGGGTGTTACTATTGGCTATTCTGACCATGTTCCAACTAATTACGCTTGTTACGCTGCAGTTGCTTTAGGTGCTGAAGTAATTGAAAAACATTTCACATTGGATAAAAACATGGAAGGTCCCGATCATAAATGTTCGTTGGAGCCCGAAGAGTTTAGAGAATTAATTGCTGGAGTTCGTGCGGTAGAAAAATGTTTGGGAACAGGAGTGAAAATTCCAAGTCAATCAGAAGTAAACAATACTTACGGTATGCGTCGTAGCCTTGTTGCGCGTAATGATATAAAGGCAGGAACAGTTTTAACGGAAGAGCATTTTGGCTTCAAACGTCCAGCAAATGGCTTGTCGCCTAATTATTTGGAAACATTAATTGGAAAAAAGGCAGCTAAGGACATGTTACAAGATGAAGCATTCACATTTGAATCAATTTTATTTTAATGGAAATTGCAGTAAGTTCAATCGCTTTTTTAGGTAAGCCTGTAGAAGAGTTTGTAAACACATGCATTCAACATAATTTTATTCCAGAGTTTAGTTCGGGTATGCCTTTTCGTAATGACATGGAAAGTGTGTTTTTAAATGCGAAAACAAAAAAAAAATATGCTCACAATTATTTTCCTGCACCTGAAGTTCCTTTTGTGTTAAATCTTGCAAGTGCAAATAAAGAGATTCGAAAAAAATCAATTGCACATTGTGTAAAGGGAATGCAATTATCTGAAAAAGCTGGAGCTCCTTTTTTCTCGGCACATGCAGGCTTTTGTATTGATCCTGATCCAAACGAATTGGGACAACAATTGTCGCGTGCAAAAAGCATCGATAGAAATTTGCATTGGACCATTTTTATCGACTCAATTCATGAAGTATTAAAAGAAAGCAAAGCAACAGGTTTAAATTTTTTACTAGAAAATAATGTGCTTGCAAAAATGAATGTTTATGAAGATGGAACAAATCCACTATTGTGTGTTGAAAGCAGTGAATGCAAAAAAATGATTGCAGATGCAAATGATAATCGTGTTGGACTTTTGTTAGATACAGCACATGCAAAAGTATCGGCAAACACATTGGGTTTTGATAAGGTGAGTTTTTTTAATGATTTAGTTGAGTATACGCAATGTATTCACCACAGCGACAATGAAGGTGAATTTGATAATAATATGAGTATTGCAACTGATTATTGGTTTCTGCCTTTGTTAAAAAAATACCCAAAAATTCTCCATGTTTTGGAAGTGAAAAAAATCAGTTCTGTTGAAGTGGCTGCCCAGCTTTCGCTTCTGACAATTTAGTATTTTTTTGTTTAATAAATTTTCAATTTTTCAATTGTTTGTTTATCTTGGTCGAGCAAATGCTAAGTATTCAAAAACATATTTTATTATTAAACGATTTTCATTTTAATGAATTCTCGACTCATTTGAGAGGGGTTAAAGCTGAATTATCGTTTAAATTAATTAATGAGATTCGTAATTTTGGTTGGGAGCAGCCTGATACTGATAAATTGTGTAGCCGAATTTATGGTGACCACAAAGATAAAACCAAGAAAAAGTTTTTGCAATTAACCCATCACACGCTTAAATTAAGTTCGTATTTAAGTAGAAATTACCCCTCTTATTTAAAACATAATTTATTGCTGATTGAAGAAAAAATTAATCAAGGGGATAGAGAAAAAGCAAATACTATTGCAGAGTATTTGGCAGATGTAGCGGAAAAAATAGAAGATTTTACGACTAATATAAACGCGTTGAAGTTTTTATCACAGCAAAGTTTTATTACCGAATCAAAAGAAGAAGTAAAGTATCATAAACGAATTGCAGAGTTAATTGACAACGAGCGTTGTTTAAATGAAGTATACCTTTTGTTAAGAGAGAATTTACATTTTAAACGCAAAGAGAACCTTATTGTTGACAAGAAATTAAAATCTAAAGAAAGTGAGTTTGATAAGTACGCTAATCATACTTGTTTTTCCATTAGTATTTTGGCTCGTTTCGGAAAGTATTATGAGCTAAGTTTTTTAAACAACCCAGATTTTTTTAATAAAGAAACATTTGAAGGATTAGAAAAAATTGAGAGAGATTTAAATAACAATAGTTTCGTTATTTTCTCCTTTTTGGATGATGCTATGTTTAAAGTTTTAGGATTAAAACTTCAATACAGGGTTAATAAACTCGATTCTCAGGGTATGATGAAGGAGTCGCAGCGAATGATTGAGGAGAGTTCTCATTTAAAATTTTGGCATAGCTACGTTA
>CANJJP010000069.1 GCA_947474485.1 Bacteroidota bacterium
ATAAAGGCGTTCTGTGTCGGCTTACCTGGTTGTATGTAATGAAAGTTAATTTTATGCATCTTGCTCCATTCCTCTGTTAATCCGGCTGTAAAACGTTACCAACCCTACTGATAATCCTTAATATTCAATTTCCTCAATTTCGGGTTCAACCTATCAACAACACCAACAACCAATATCGTCATTACTCCACCAAAGGCAATAGATGGCACAAGTCCCATTAGTTTACCCGCAAGTGCAGATTCGAAACCACCAAGTTCGTTGGATGAGCCAATGAAAATACTGTTTACAGCCGATACCCTTCCCCTCATATTATCGGGTGTCATTAATTGTAAAATGCTGTGGCGCACCACAACCGAAATATTATCTACAGCGCCTGTCATAAACAACATAAAAAAGGCAAGCCAAAAATTAGTTGAAAAAGCAAATGCAATCGTGAACACACCAAAAGCAAAAACTCCCCACAATAATACTTTCCCCGCTTTTTTTTCTGGTGGATAGGCTGCCATTATAAATGCAGAAACCACAGCGCCAACTGCTGGCGCAGTTCTTAATAAACCGAATGAACTTGGGTCTGCATGCAATACTTGATCGTTAAAGACTTGCAAAATGGCAACTGCCCCGCCAAACAATACTGCAAACATATCTAATGAAAGTGCGCTTAACAACATCTTTGTTTTGAAAACAAATTTTAACCCTGCCTTTAAACTTTCTACTACCGATTCTTCTTTGCTACGCTCTTGCGGGCGATTACCAATGCGTGCATAAGCAACTAGTCCGATTGCAAACAAACCACAATTAATTAAATAAGTTGTTTTTGCATTGTAAGTATTATTGTATGAATAAATCCAAGCAGCAATTACAGGCCCTAAAATTGCCCCGATGTGCCAAAAGGTGCTGTTCCAAGTTGCAGCTTGTGTATATTGGTTTCGTGGAACAATTTGCGACATAAAAGGCGACATAGCTGCAGCCAAAAAAGCACGGATGATTCCAAACAATACAACCACAAACATTAATGGATAATAAGAGAATGCATCTAGAAAATTAAAGCTGGGCAAGCAAAACAAAAACAATAATACCGAACCAAGCAATAATGCAAAGTTGGAGACAATAATTATTTTTCTACGATTGTAAACATCTGCAATATAACCAGCATAAAAGCAAGAAATAACAAAAGGAATAACTTCGCATAAACTCACCAAACCCAATACCATCAGCTCTTTACCGTGTTCGTAATACGCTTGCAAACCAATGGTGGTCATTTGCATTTGTACGGCAAGGGTTAAGAAAAATCTGCCCATCACAAAATTCCTGAATTCAGGAATTTTAAAAATTCCGAGCGATTGTTTATTTATGGATTTGAACACAATGCAAACTTAACACTTTCTAATTTAAATAGTATTGAAATTGTTAATTCTATTTGATAAATGGAAGCATAAATTCTATGCCAACTGCACGAATGACCTTAATTTAGTAGCTTATTACATGGAACACACTGCACTTAAATATTTAGCGGAAGATGATCGCCCGAGAGAAAAAATGCTTTTGAAAGGAAGGCATGCTTTGTCGGACGCAGAGTTGATTGCGCTATTAATTGGTTCAGGCAGTAGAAATGAAAGTGCGGTAAAACTTGCACAACGCATTTTAAAAAGCTGCGACAATGATTTAAATGCGCTCGCTAAATTATCAATAAAAGAATTGTGCGAGTTTAAAGGCATTGGTGATGCAAAGGCAATAAGCATTGCAGCTGCATTAGAGTTGGGCAGAAGAAGAAAAGAAAACGATGCAGAAACAAAACCTACTATTGTTTCGAGTAAAACGGCTTACGAACTTTTACGTTCTGCCTTAAGCGATTTACCGCACGAAGAATTTTGGATTTTAATTTTAAATAGAGCAAATAAATTAATAAAAAAAGAATGCATAAGTAAAGGCAGCATTACTGCAACATTAGTAGATGCTAGGCTTGTGTTTAAACCAGCCATTCTTAATTCAGCATCTTCAATCATACTTGCGCACAATCATCCTTCAGGAAATTTAAGAGCAAGTGATGAAGATATTAAGCTTACAAAAAAATTAAAAGAAGCCGGAAAGCTATTCGACATAAGCGTTTTTGACCATATCATTGTTGGAGAAAATGCTTACTTCAGTTTTGCAGATGAGGGTTTATTAAATAATTAAACATGGAAGAAACAGAAAAGTTATTTTATGCGATAGGTGAAGTAGCCGAAATGTTTGATGTGAACACTTCCTTAATTCGCTTTTGGGAAAAGGAGTTTGATATCATCAAACCTCAAAAAAATAAAAAAGGAAATCGCCTCTTTACAAAAAAAGACATTGAGAATTTCAGAGTAATTTACCATTTAGTAAAGGACAAAGGCTACACACTGCAGGGCGCTAAAGAACATTTAAAAGGCGCTAAAGTATCAACTAGCGAAATAAATAAAAGCGCTGAAGCTATTGAAAAACTGAAGAAATTGAAAGAAGCTTTATTGGAGTTGAAGAAGGAATTATAATTTTAGTTAAACCTAAAATAATCCAAAGCAAAGTATAACAGTATCGTCCAAAACATTACGAATACCGACATCCACATCATAATCATTTTTTTATTGCCAAAAAATTTCAAGCACAAAAACACACCAAGCGGAATAGATAAAAACAAAGGTGAAATAGCGCACACTCCAATTATCCCGAATTTCTTCTTTACTTTAATAATAATGCGATTGGATTTTGTAAATCGTTTTTTGTTGGCATTTCTATTTGGACTAATTTTATCCATCAAATAAGAAACGCCCTTCATTATTACATCAATAAGATAGGTGTAAACAATGGTTCCAAAAATACCACCTACAGAGCAAACAACAAATGCTTCCAAAAAATTAAAACCTAACAATATGGCAGACGGAACCCCGGCAATTCCTAGTTTAACTGCACTTGCAAAAAAAACTCCTATTATTTCGCCCCAATTGAGGTCTATCATGATTATAGTTTTTCTCCGTAAGCTAAATCACCTGCGTCGCCTAATCCTGGAACGATGTATGAATGAGCAGTTAACTCCTCATCAACTGCACCTAACCAAATAGTATAATTTTTGTGTGGCATATGTGCCTTTACATATTCTAAACCTTGTTTGCTAGCAATAACAGCAACAATATGTGTGTGTGTTGGAATTCCTTTACTAACTAATGCTTGGTATGCTAAAACCATAGAAGCACCTGTGGCAAGCATTGGGTCGGTAACAATCAATGTTTTATTTTCTAATGATGGGCTTGATAAATATTCGATTGCAATATCAAATGTATTGTCCTTGTGATGACGACGATAAGCAGACACAAAAGCATTTTGAGCTCGATCAAAAACATTTAAAATACCAGCATGTAAAGGCAATCCAGCACGAAGAATAGTTGATATTACAGGTTGCTGCTCAATCACTAAACTTTCAGCCTCTCCAAGTGGGGTAGTTGTAATTACTTGCTTATACTTTAAAGTCTTACTTATTTCGTAAGCAAATAACTCGCCCATACGTTCCATATTTCTGCGAAAACGGATAGGATCCTTCTGAATCTCTTTATCACGAATCTCTGAAATGTACTGACTAATAATACTGTTTTGCTGCGAAAGAATGTGTACTGAACCCATAAAGAAAATTTTGCAGAAAGATACTCATAATTTAGAAATTTGCTTTTTGTATTGCGTTTTTTTAGCTTTTATTTCATAAGTATTTTTATTCTGCTAAAGTTTTACACATTTAGCGAAACGAATTTGCCCCGTCTAATCATTTGCATTTTGTTTATTATGATTATTAAAACAATTAGTTAAACCATGAAACTACTAACTACTATATCATTACTATTTTTAGGAATCCGCTTCGCTTTTGCTCAATAAACTGTAAAACAAGAGCTGAACTGTTACAACAAATGGTCACAAAAATTTGAAGACCGTGGTGCCGAAGATGTTGCAGATGGAACCTATACAGACGTAATTTTTACTTTTAGACAAGGCGCTAATGCTGATTGTTTTAATGGAAAAGCAGTAGTTAAAGAAGGTAAATTGCAGTCGTTTTATATTGAGTTAAAAGATGGAACATATGAGTTAGTAAACCGTATCTGGAAAACGGACACTAAAGATTTAACAGTAATAAACTGAATTAGCAAAACTGTAGTTAGTAAAGATAACGTTTTGGTTAATGTTCTTTGGCCTATAAAACTAAAACCAAAAAAGGCTGCTCTTAAAAAAGCTGCTGAACCAAGTGATGATTAATTTCCGCTAAAAATATAGCTTTTGATGAGTTTTAAATCGGATTTTGCTTATATTTGAGAAATGGAATTTTCAGCTCAACAAATAGCCGAATTACTTGGTGGAACCGTTGAAGGTAATGCTGAAACGAAAGTTTCTGACTTATCTAAAATAGAAGAAGGCAAAGCAGGCACATTATCTTTTTTGGCTAACCCAAAATACACTAATTACATTTATGAAACTGATGCGAGTCTAGTTGTTGTAAACAATAGTCTTGTTCTCGAAAAGCCAGTTAAACCAACTTGCACGCTTATCCGTGTTGAAGATGCGTATGGCTCCTTTGCAAAATTATTAGGGTTGTACGAGCAATTAAAAGGTGAGAAAAAAGGAATAGAACAACCCTGCTTTATTCATGAAACAGCTAAAATTGGTGAAAACTGCTACGTTGGCGCTTTTGCCTATATTGGAGAGAATGCTGTTATTGGCAATAACGTAAAAATTTATCCGCAAGTTTATATTGGCGACAATGCAAAGGTTGATGATAACACCATATTATTTTCTGGAGTAAAAATTTACAACGATTGTATTTTAGGTAAAAACTGTACCATACATGCAAGTACAGTTATTGGCAGTGATGGTTTTGGCTTTGCCCCTAACAGCGAAAATAATTATCAGAAAGTTCCTCAAATAGGAAATGTTGTGATTGAAGATAATGTTGAAATTGGTTCTAACTCATCAATTGATAGAGCTACACTTGGCTCAACTATTCTTAGAAAAGGAGTTAAACTAGATAACTTAGTGCAAATTGCACATAATGTTGAAATTGGGGAAAACACTGTAATTGCTGGTCAAACAGGGGTTGCGGGCTCAACAAAAGTTGGCAAAAACTGTATGATTGCTGCGCAAGTAGGAATTATTGGACATATTAAAATAGCCGATGGCGTTAAAATAGCTGGACAATCAGGGATTGGAAAAGCAATTACTAAAGAAGGAGAAATTGTACAAGGCTCTCCAGCTTATGGCATTAGTGAATACACTAGAAGCTATGTGATATTTAGAAGTCTGCCAAAATTAGATTTAAGAGTAAGAGAATTAGAAAAAAAGATTAACAATACCACAAAATAGACTTCGCGATGATAAAGCAACGCACCATTAAAAATCCTGTTTCGTTAACAGGCGTAGGATTACACACAGGAAAAAAAGTAACAATTACATTTAATCCAGCTCCTGAACATCATTGGTTTAAATTTCAACGTACCGATTTAGAAGGACAACCAATTATTGAAGCAGATGCTGATTTAGTTGTTGATACTTCACGCGGAACCACATTAGAAAAAAACGGAGTACGCGTTCATACTACAGAGCATGTGCTAGCTGCTTTAATGGGATTAGAAATTGATAACTGCTTAATTCAAATCGATGGGCCTGAAATGCCAATAATGGATGGAAGCTCAATTAAATTTATTGAAGCACTAGAAGCTGCTGAAATCGTTGAACAAGAAGCAGAACGTGAGTATTTTGAATTAAAAGAAAACCTTACTTACGAAGATCCAATTAAAAAAGTAGAAATGCTTGCTGTTGCGCAAGAAACGTTTCGTGTAACTGTTATGGTTGATTACAACTCTGAAATATTAGGAACGCAGCACGCTTCGATGTATAGCATTGAAGAGTTTAAACCCGAAATTTCGAGATGCCGTACTTTTGTTTTCTTGCATGAGTTAGAAGCATTATTGGAGCACAACTTAATTAAAGGTGGCGATTTAGATAACGCTATCGTATTAGTTGATAGAGAAATTTCGAAAGAAAAATTAGATCATCTTAAAAAAGTATTTAATAAAGAAGACATCGACGTTAAAGAAAAAGGTGTTCTTAATACAATCAAATTACAATACTATAATGAGCCTGCACGTCATAAATTATTAGACATTGTTGGTGATTTAGCATTGGTTGGAAAGCCTTTAAAAATTCATGTTTTAGCCGCACGTCCAGGGCATGCAGGTAACGTTGCTTTTGCTAAAAAAATCAAAGAATTAATTAAGAAAGAAAATTCAGATAAGTTTTTGCCGAGGATAGACATGAGTGCTCCTCCAGTATATAACATCAATGATATTTTAAGAATATTACCTCACCGTCAACCAATGTTATTGGTTGATAAAATCATGGACATTAGTTCTGAGCATATTGTTGGTGTAAAAAATGTAACCTTAAACGAAGAATTTTTTAAAGGTCATTTCCCTGGAAATCCAGTTATGCCTGGTGTTATGTTGATTGAAGCAATGGCACAATGTGGTGGGGTTTTAGTTTTAGGCACAGTTCCTGATCCTGAAAACTATTTAACTTTCTTCATGAAAATTGATGGAGTAAAATTCCGCCAACAAGTAATACCTGGAGACACAGTTGTATTTAGTTTAAAATTAGTAACTCCAATACGTCGTGGTATTTGCCACATGCGTGGTGTTGCTTATGTAAATAACAAACCTGTAATGGAAGCCGAAATGATGGCACAAATCATTAAAATGAAAAATGTAGAATCTAAAAAACCTCAATCACAAGAGGCTTAAACTATTTATATGATTTCAAAATTAGCTTATGTTCACCCAGATGCAAAAATTGGAAACAATGTAACCATTGAACCATTTGCTGCAATTTATGGAAATGTAGTAATTGGCGATAATACTTGGATTGGTCCAAATGCAATCGTTATGGATTACAGCCGTATTGGAAAAAACTGTCAAATATTTCCAGGTGCTGTTGTTGGTGCTGTTCCACAAGATTTAAAATTTAAAGGTGAAGAAGCGTTAGCTGAAATTGGCGACAATTGTATTATAAGAGAGTGTGTTACCATTAATAGAGGAACTGCAGATCGTATGACAACCAAAATTGGAAACAATTGTTTATTGATGGCTTACGTGCATGTAGCACATGATTGTATTATTGGCAACAATGTTATTCTTGCAAATAGTGTTGGTTTATCGGGTCACATAACTATTGAAGACTTCGCTATAATTGAAGGATTTGCAGCTGCTCAACAATTTGTAACTATCGGAGCTCATACATTTGTTGGTGGTTATGCACAAATTAGAAAAGGCATTCCTCCTTTTGTTCGTGCTGCTCGTGATCCACTTCAATTTATTGGGGTTAACACAGTAGGTTTAGCTCGTAGAGGTTTTGCAAAAGAAGTAATTACCGAAATAGAAGATATTTACAGAATCATTTTTGTTCGCGGGCATAATGTAACAAAAGCATTAGAAATTGTTGAGCAGGAAATTCCTGACTCACCACACCGTAA
>CANJJP010000070.1 GCA_947474485.1 Bacteroidota bacterium
CTTTCATTGCAGCTTCTACAATGTTGCTTGTATCTAATCCATATTTTGTCATTAATTCATCAGGTGTTCCGCTTTCTCCAAAGCTATCGTTTACAGCGACATACTCTTGCGGGTAAGGTGTATTTTGCGCAAGTAATTGTGCAATACTGTCACCTAAACCACCATTACGTTGATGTTCTTCTGCAGTTACGACACATTTTGTTTTTGCAACCGATGCTAAAATTGCATTTGCATCTAATGGTTTAATGGTGTGTATATTTATTACTTCAGCATTAATTCCTTTTGCAGCTAATTGCTCTGCTGCTTCCAATGCTTTCCAAACCAAATGTCCGGTGGCAAAAATTGAAACATCAGTTCCTTCAATTAAATGCAATGCTTTACCAATTTCAAATTTTTGGTCGGCCGAAGTAAAGTTAGGAACAGTTGGACGGCCGAAACGTAAATAAACAGGTCCGTGATGTTCTGCAATAGCAATTGTAGCAGCTTTTGTTTGATTATAATCGCAAGGGTTAATTACCGTCATTCCTGGTAGCATCTTCATTAAACCAATATCTTCCAATATTTGATGCGTTGCTCCATCTTCACCTAAAGTTAATCCAGCATGCGATGCACAAATTTTCACGTTCTTATCGCTATAGGCAACCGACTGACGAATTTGGTCATACACGCGTCCTGTACTAAAGTTCGCAAATGTTCCAGTAAAAGGAATTTTGCCGCCAATAGTTAAACCGGCTGCAATGCCAATCATATTAGCTTCTGCAATACCAACTTGAATAAATCGCTCGGGATGATTTTTTTTGAAGTCATCCATTTTAAGTGATCCAATTAAATCGGCACAAAGTGCAACTACATTTGGATTTGTTTTTCCTAGTTCAGATAATCCTGCTCCAAAACCTGAGCGTGTGTCTTTTTTTTCGGTGTATGTATATTTCATAATTTCTGGTGTTCTTTTTTAATAAAATTTTATGTTAGTTCCTTTTCCTGATTCAATTGTAAATTTGCTTTCTACAGTTTTTTCAGATTCTAATTGAGAGCGTAAACGAAATTCAGCTCTGTATTTTCCTGGTTGCAAAAACACAATTTCATTTTGTGCAGTGCTCCCAATATTGTAAACCCAAGTTAATTTATTCCCTTCGTCTAAATAAATGCTTCCAAAACCTTCTCCACCTTTAATGATTTGTAATTGTCCTGCTGAAGGTATTTTTATTGTATTTGTTGTACTTTGTTTTATTTCTAAATCTTTCATTATGATCCTTGGTATCGTTATTATTTCCAAGTCGTATTTTCCAATTAAGTATTTTTCGGTTTTTCCTACTTCCTGAACATTTAATGTTTTTGAGTTTTTATTTTGACGAACAACACAACTGATATTTTTATTAGGCGAAGTTCCAACTAACTGTACGTTCAAAAATCCTTGCCCCGCATCTATAGGAATTATATTGTGTTTTCCTTTTTCAATCGTAACATTTTCTTTTACAATTTCGGGAATGGTATGAACTACAATTTTATATTTTAAATCTGGGTCTAAAACTAAGGTGTCGGGATTGCCTCTATGATTTAAAGTGTGCAAGTAATCGTATTTTATTTTACCAGTTGATTGCTCATAAAATGTCATGGTAACATCTGTTTCAGTAGGATTTTTTGTGATGTTGTTAAGATTAACTTGAACGGTAGTTTGACTCATGGCTTCAATCATTACCAGCTTCAATACATCTTTAAAATTGGCTTCGTTACTTACATCATAAAACTTACCCATACAACCAAACACATCTGCAAACTCAACATTAAGTCCAATACCAATTACAAAAGGACGAAGAAAAATATTTTTGCTTTGCAATGCTTTTGAAACTGCGCATGGATCGCCACCGCACTCTTCAATTCCATCAGTAATTAAAATCACCACGTTTCTTACTTTATCATCAACTGGGAAATCGGCAGCACATTCACCTAAAGAGTAGGCAATAGGAGTTGTGCCTGTAGGAGTTAATTTATTAATTCTATCCTTAACTATTTTTGAGTTAGTTAATACAGGTGCAAATGCAACTTCTAATTTCGAATCTTCACAATTACGAACAGGTCTAAATGGTGTTTGATGTCCGTAGCAACGTAATGCAATTTCTAAATTTTTGGTGTTTTTTAAACTATCTAAAAACTCGCCCATTAATTTTTGTGCAACTTCAATTTTAATTCCTGTGTTCCAGCCGCCATACATGCTGTAGGAGTCATCAAAAATAAAAAGAATACGAGTTAGGGCATTAGGGTCGAACTTTTTTCCTGCAGTAAAATCCTTTGGATTATCTTTTTTTACTTGAGAGTTAACCTGCGCTTTTGATTGAAAAGAAAACAAAAAGGATACAAGAAACACCAAGCACGAAATGCTCAATCTTAAACTGCTATTCCAATTTGTTTTTTTGATAAAATTAATTTTTTAATTCCTTACCTCAATCATACTTAATCCCAAAAGTCAGGCTAAGCCTGTCGAAGCCTCAATAGTCACCTAAAGTCTCCTCATTTTGAGCCAGCGCTTTAGCTAATTGTTCATCGTTAGGAGCAGATCCATGCCATTTGTGCGTTCCCATCATATAGTCCACACCATGACCCATTTCGGTTTTTAATATTATAACGACAGGTTTACCTTTTGCTACATGAGTTTTTGCTGTATTTAAACCTTTTAACACTTCTTCCATTTCATTTCCTTTATTTACTTCAAGCACATCCCAGCCAAAAGCTTCGAATTTTGCTCTCAAGTTTCCTAAAGAAAGAACAACTTCAGTATCACCATCAATTTGACGGCCATTGTAATCAATTGTTGCAATGTAGTTATCTACTTTATTAGCAGCAGCAAACATTGCAGCTTCCCATATTTGCCCCTCTTGTAATTCTCCATCACCATGCAAAGAGTACACCAAAGTATTATCTCCGTTCATTTTCTTAGCCAATGCAGCTCCAATAGCCACGCTCATTCCTTGCCCTAGCGAGCCACTAGCAATTCGAACACCCGGAAGATGGTCGTGAGTAGTCGGATGTCCTTGTAAACGAGTGTTTAGTTTACGGAATGTAGCTAGTTCTTTTACTGGGAAATAACCTGAATGCGCTAAAACGCTATAAAATACTGGGGAAATATGTCCATTACTTAAAAAGAAAAGGTCGTCGCCCTTCCCGTCCATGTTCCAATTTTTAGGATCATGCTTTAAAACATCGAAATAAAGAGCTACTAAATATTCGGTACAACCCAATGAACCACCCGGGTGACCCGAGCTCACTGCGTGAACCATTCTAACTATATCTCGTCTAACTTGTGTGCAAACTTTGTTTAAATGCGCTGTATCTGCCATAAATAGTGTATTTTGTGCAAAAGTACTATTAATAGTTGGTAGGCTTTTTTCTTGTTAATAAAGAACTTGTTATGTTAAAAACTATGTTCATTCAAAGTATGAACAAGGTCGCAAAAACGTGATTGCATTAGTATATTTGCAGGTTTTAAATTAGGTTTAGACGGTACGCTAACAAAAAAGTACCGTTTAACCACTAAACTATTGAATTTATGGCTTTAAAATGTGGAATTGTTGGGTTGCCAAATGTCGGGAAATCAACCCTTTTTAACTGTTTAAGTAATGCAAAGGCTCAAGCTGCGAACTTTCCTTTTTGCACCATCGATCCTAATGTTGGTACAATCACTGTTCCTGATGAGCGTTTAAATAGATTGGCAGAATTTGTAAAACCTCAAAATATATTACCAACTACGGTTGAAATAGTTGATATTGCTGGTTTAGTAAAAGGGGCAAGTAAAGGTGAAGGCTTAGGAAATAAGTTTTTAGGAAATATAAGAGAGTGTAATGCTATTTTGCATGTACTTCGTTGTTTTGATGATCCAAACGTTGTTCACGTTGATGGTTCGGTTAACCCAGTGCGTGATAAAGAAATCATTGATACTGAACTTCAATTAAAAGACCTTGAAAGTGTTGAGGCTAAAATGAAGAAGTTCGAAAAAATCGCAAAAGCAGGTGCTGATAAAGAAGCAGTGAAAACATATAACACACTTCAAAAAGTAAAAAACACCTTGGAGAGCGGACAATCGGCAAGAGCTGCAGTACTTGAAGAAAATGAACTTCCTTATTTAGATGATTTGCATTTGCTTACTATTAAGCCAGTAATGTACGTATGTAACGTAGATGAAGCTTCTGCAAAAACTGGAAATGAATATGTAGAGAAAGTAAGAGAAGCTGTTAAAAATGAAGGTGCTGAAATTCTTGTTATTACTGCGCAAATGGAAAGTGAAATTGCTTCTTTAGAAACATACGAAGAAAAACAAATGTTCCTTGCTGAGATGGGATTAGAAGAGCCAGGTGTAAACAAACTAATTAAGTTCGCCTATAAATTATTGGATTTACAAACTTATTTCACTGCAGGTGTTAAAGAAGTACGTGCTTGGACTATTACACGCGGAATGAAAGCTCCTGAAGCTGCAGGTGTTATTCACACTGATTTTACAAAAGGATTTATCAAAGCTGAAGTTATTGCTTACAACGACTTCATTACTTTAGGTTCGGAATCAGCTTGTAGAGACGCAGGTAAATTACGAATTGAAGGAAAAGAGTATACTGTTGCTGATGGTGATGTGATGCATTTTAGATTTAACGTATAATTTATTTCTGGTTTCTAGTTCGGATAACGTTAAACCAGAAACTATGAAGCGAAAATGAATATTTGTTGTTATAGTAAAATTTAACTAGAAACTAGGAACAAGAAATAGATAAACCAGAAATAGCAGGAATGGCAACGATAAGGAAATTTGAAGATTTAGAGATTTGGCAATTAGCTAGAGAATTGAATTTGGAGATTTTCCCCATATTGGAAAAGTTGCATGAGTTAAGAATGTTTGAATTAAAAAATCAGTTAGAAAGGTCAGCTGGTTCGGTTATGGATAACATTGCTGAAGGATATGAAAGAGATGGAACAAGAGAGTTTATACAGTTTTTAGCTATCTCAAAAGGGTCGCTAGGAGAAGTAAGATCACAATTGTATAGAGCAATGGATAGAAAAGTAATTGACGCAGAGAGAAATAATTATTTACAAGAAAAGTGTTTAACACTAGCATCAAAAATTGCAAAATTTATAACCTATTTAAACAACTCAGACATGAGAGGTAACAAGTTTAAAAAAGATAGTAAATTACAAATAATTTCAAGTAAGGATTTGTAATCAAATTCAAAGAATAAAAAACAAGGAACGAGGAACTAGAAACCTCCAACCAGAAACCAGAAATAAAAAAATGGCAAAACAAGGTTCAAGTTATAACGAAGACAGTATTAAATCCCTCGATTGGAAAGAGCATATTCGTATGCGACCTGGGATGTATATTGGAAAATTAGGTGATGGTTCGGCATTCGACGATGGTATTTATGTATTACTAAAAGAGGTAATGGATAACTCTATCGATGAGTTTATGATGGGCGAAGGAAAGAAGATTGAAGTGTGGGTAAAGGAAGGTGTTGTTTCTATTCGTGATTATGGTCGTGGTATTCCATTAGGTAAAGTCGTAGATGTTGTATCTAAAATTAATACCGGTGGTAAATACGATAGCGAAGCCTTCAAAAAATCAATTGGTTTAAATGGTGTTGGTACCAAAGCAGTAAACGCATTATCTAATCAATTCAAAGTTATTTCTTTTCGTGATGGGCAATGCAAAACTGCTGAGTTTAATAGAGGTGAGCTATTGAAAGAGAGCAAACTCCAAGCAACTAATGAAGCAAACGGAACCTACGTAGAGTTTACTCCTGATGATAGCATCTTTAAAAAATATCATTTCATTCATGAGTACATCGATAAGATGTTATGGAATTATGCTTTCTTAAATACAGGGCTTACACTTCATTTCAACGGTAACGTTTATAAATCCGATAATGGTTTAAAAGATTTATTAGAGAAAAACATTTCAGGAGAAATTTTATATCCAATCATCCACATGCGCGGTGATGATATTGAAGTTGCAATGACTCACAGTAACGAACATTTCTCTGAGGAGTATTACAGTTATGTAAACGGACAATACACCACACAAGGTGGAACGCATCAAGCTGCATTTAGAGAAGCGATGGTAAAAACTATTCGCGAGTTCTTTAAAAAGGATTTTGACCCAACCGATGTTCGTAAGTCGATTGTTGCTGCAGTTTCGGTTAGAGTGCAAGAACCAGTGTTCGAATCTCAAACAAAAACTAAATTAGGTTCACAAGAAGTTGCTCCGGGCGGACAATCGATGCGTTCGTTTGTGAATGATTTCATGAAACAACAATTGGATAACTACTTACATCGTAATCCTGAAACAGCAAAAGCAATCGAAGCTAAGATAATAGCAAACGAACGTGAGCGTAAGGAATTATCGGGTATCCAAAAGTTAGCAAGAGAAAGAGCGAAAAAATCTTCACTGCACAATAAGAAGTTAAGAGATTGTCGTGTTCATTTAGATGATGCAAAAAATCCAAGAAGTGTTGAAACTACTATTTTTATTTGTGAGGGTGACTCGGCAAGTGGATCAATTACTAAAACACGCGATGTAAACACACAAGCTGTATTTAGTTTAAAGGGTAAGCCTTTAAATTGTTTTGGTTTAGGAAAAAAAGTAGTTTACGAAAACGAAGAGTTTAACTTACTTCAGTCAGCATTAAATATTGAAGATGGTTTAGATAATTTACGTTACAACAATGTAGTAATTGCAACTGATGCCGATGTGGATGGTATGCACATTCGTTTGTTGTTACTTACTTTTTTCTTACAATTTTTCCCCGACTTAGTTAAAAATCGTCACGTTTATATTTTGCAAACTCCTTTGTTCCGTGTACGTAACAAAAAGGAAACTGCTTATTGTTATAGCGATGAAGAGCGTAAAGCAGCTATTGCAAAATTAGGCCCTAAGCCAGAGATTACACGATTTAAAGGATTAGGTGAAATTAGTCCGGATGAGTTTAAACACTTTATTGGTAAAGACATTCGTTTAGAGCCGGTGTTGTTAGATCAGCAAGCTTCTATACAACAATTGTTGAATTACTATATGGGTAAAAACACACCTGATAGACAAGAATTTATTATTGATAATCTTCGCGTTGAGTTAGATGTAGAAGATGTATTAGTTAAGTAGGGCTTCGTCAAGCTCAGCCTGACATATGGTAAGGAATATATTAATAAGTATTAAAATACGTATTTATAAAAAAAATGGAAGACAATAGTTTATTTGAAAATAACGAAGAGCAAGCTAGTCATAACGAGTTGAGCAGCATTACCCACGTTTCGGGAATGTTTAAAAACTGGTTTATTGATTATGCGAGTTACGTTATTTTGGAACGTGCAGTACCTGCAATTGAAGATGGATTAAAACCAGTACAACGCCGTATCCTACATAGTATGTGGGAATTAGAAGATGGACGATATAATAAGGTTGCCAATGTTATTGGTAATA
>CANJJP010000071.1 GCA_947474485.1 Bacteroidota bacterium
AAGCGATTGGTGTACCATAACGAAACAATAACAATTAGCAATGCTGCTAAAATCAAAACTATTTTCCAACGCTGTTTTTGAGAATATATATTCATACCAATCCTTCGATACGCTAAATATAAAGGTATTTATTAAGAAAACAAAAGCGGGGCAAGGATACAATCAAGCCGACAGCATACAGGAATTAAGACTTTTAGACAATGAACTAATTTGGAGTGTAATTTAATTCTATACTTACAATGTAAAACATTCCTGTATCTTGGTTCTTGCCGTCTTGAATCCTAAACTACTTCAAAACAGCCTTTGTCATCTTGTTCTTATTTGCCAATTGCCCACAAGCCGCATCGATGTCTTTTCCGCGGCTTCTTCTCACATTAACAATAATTCCCTTATTAACTAAATACTGAAAAAAAGCATCTAAACGTTCAGGAGTTGTTTGTTGAAATTCGCCACCATCAATTGGATTGTATTCGATAATATTAACCTTTGAAGGAACCCGGGCACAGAACTTTGCTAAATCTCTTGCATCATCAATACTATCATTAAAATCTTTAAAAACAATATACTCAAAGGTGACTTTATTGCCAGTTTTGCTATAGTAGTAATTCATTGCATCAGCCAAATTATCTAATGAATTGGTTTCATTAATTGGCATAATTTTATTCCTCTTTTCATCATTAGCAGCGTGTAACGAAAGTGCCAAGTTAAACTTCACCTCATCGTCTCCCAACTGCCTTATCATTTTTGCAACACCTGCTGTAGAAACCGTAATGCGCTTAGCCGCCATACCTAAACCACTTTGCGAGGTTATGTGCTCAACCGAATTAATAACTTCCTTATAATTTAATAATGGCTCACCCATTCCCATATAAACAATATTACTTAGGGGCTGACCATATTTTTCTTCTGATAATTTTTTAACCAATGCAACTTGGTCATAAATTTCGCCTGCAGTTAAATTTCTTAATCGCTTTAATTTACCTGTTGCACAAAAAGTACATGTTAAACTACAACCTACTTGCGAAGAAATACAAACCGTCATTCGCGTATCAGTAGGAATAAGAACACTTTCAACAATTTTTTCATCGTTTAATTTCATTGCGCACTTAATTGTACGATCGTTGCTTACTTGCATTTCGCTAATAATAACAGGGGTAATCTCGAAATTAGTTTCCAATTTAGAACGCAAATCCTTTGATAAATTTGTCATTTCCTCAAAACTAACAGCGCATTTTTGCCACAACCATTGATACACTTGCTTTGCTCTAAAAGCGGGTTCGTTTAATGATTTAAATACATCTGTAATCTCATTTTGAGATAATGACCTTATATCTTTTTTATTTTCCACGATTTTGCAAAGATACGAAGCAGTTTTCGTTTGATAACCAATATTTTATGTAAATAAATAAAATTCTTTTTTAGGGGCGAAATCAGTATATTCGCATTCGATTTTTTAGAAGATAATGGATTATAAGAGCCAAATAGATACAACTAAACTTCCCTTACACGTTGCCGTGATAATGGATGGTAACGGCCGTTGGGCTAAACAGCAAGGTGAGCAGCGTATTTTTGGGCATCATAATGGTGTTTCTTCGGTACGCGAAACCGCGGAAGCTGCGGCTGAATTAGGTGTTAAATACCTTACTTTATATGCTTTTAGTACCGAAAACTGGAATCGCCCAAAAGATGAAGTGGATGCCTTAATGGAATTATTGGTTCATACTATTGGAAATGAAACTCCAACTTTAATAAAAAACGGAATTAAGCTTGCTTGTATCGGAAACATTGATAGTTTACCAAAATCTTGTATTCGTGAATTAAATGAAGCAAAAGAAAAAACTGCTCATTGCGACCGCATGACAATGGTTTTAGCTCTTAGCTATTCCTCAAAATGGGAAATTGTTAAAGCAGTTAAATCGATTGCAGAAGAAGTAAAAACCGGAGCAATCGATATTGAAGCAATAAACGAACAATTAATTACATCTAAACTTTGTACATCAAGCATGCCTGATCCAGAACTAATGATTCGTACAAGCGGAGAGCATCGTATAAGCAACTTCCTTTTATGGCAACTTTCGTATGCAGAATTTTATTTTACTGATAAGCTTTGGCCTGATTTCAGAAGAGAAGATTTTTATGAAGCCATTTACAAATATCAAAACAGAGAACGCCGATTTGGCAAAACCAGCGAGCAACTCACACAATAAATTTAGTTAATTCATGTTAATCCATTTTACTGCTTAAAAGCAATTAAAGATATTTGTTTCTTCATGACAAAAAGCACTCTTATAAAATTTTCCCTATTCATTCAATTACTTTGGCTTTTACCCAATAACTTGTTTGCACAAACTCCAACCGGTATTAAACAAATTGGTGGAGATGAACAAATTAATTATGCTGCGCCTATTGAATATACCATCGCAGCTATTGATGTTAAGGGTTTACGTACGCTCGACAAAAACGTTATTAAATTAATGTCGGGAATGTTTGAAGGTCAAAAAATTAAAATACCTGGTGATGCATCTGCTGATGCAATAAAAAAATTATGGAAAACAGGATTCTTCGACGATGTAAAATTATTTCAAGAAAAAACTGTAGGTAAAGATGTTTGGTTGATTTTTGAAGTACTTGAAAAACCAAGACTTTCAAAGTTCAGTATTAAAGGTGCAAAAAAATCAGAGGCAGATGATCTTCGTGAAAAAATTCGTTTAGCAAAACAAAAAATTGTAACCGAATATTTACTTTCAAATACAAAAACACAAATAAAAGAATATTACATCGATAAAGGTTACTATAACGTAGCTGTTGAAATTTTAAGTGAAGAGGATAAAAACTCAAAAAACCAAGATGTAATACTTACTATTAAAATTAATAAGGGAAAAAAAGTAAGAATTCAAGATGTGGAATTTTACGGCAACACTGTTGTTAAAAGTGCGAAACTACGTCGTAAAATGAAGGAAACTAAACGCTACAGAAAATGGAATATTTTTAATGGCGGTAAATTTTTAGAAGATAACTACGAAGCTGATAAACCTAAACTGATGGATAAATACTTGCAGCTAGGTTACAGAGATGCACGTATTGCAAAAGATACATTCTTTTTTGTTGCGCCTAATCGAGTAAGGATAGAAATTACAATGGACGAAGGAAATAAATATTATTTCCGTAACATATCATGGTTAGGTAATAGTAAATTTCGTAGTGGTCAATTAGATACTTTATTGGGAATCAAGAAAGGTGACATCTTCAATCAATCGTTGTTAGATCAAAAACTTTATATGAATCCAAGTGGAATCGACATTAGTTCTCTTTACATGGATGATGGATATTTATTTTTCCAAATTAATCCAACCGAAACAAATATCGAAAATGATTCGATTGACCTAACAATCAATCTTTACGAAGGCAAACAAGCAATCATTAACAAAGTAACAGTTGTTGGTAACACAAAAACAAATGACCACGTAATTTACCGCGAAATACGTAGTCGCCCAGGGCAATTGTTTAGACGAAGCGACATCATGCGTACGCAACAAGAATTATCTAATTTGGGTTATTTCGATCCTGAAAAAATGGGGGTTAATCCAAAACCTAACCCAGCAAATGGAACTGTTGATATTGAATACCGAGTAGAAGAAAAACCATCCGACCAATTAGAATTATCTGGTGGTTGGGGAGCGGGGCAATTAGTTGGTACGCTTGGGGTTTCCTTCAATAACTTTTCGGCAAAAAACTTTTTCAAAAAAGGCTCTTGGCAACCATTGCCTTCTGGCGACGGACAAAAATTAAGTATTCGTGCACAAAGTTCAGGTGTGTTTTACCAAAGCTATAATTTCTCATTTACAGAGCCTTGGTTAGGTGGTAAAAAACCAAACTCATTGAGCTTTAGCGTTTTTCATAATCGCCAAACAAACGGACAAAAAAGAAAAATAGAAGATAACGAAGGAAACAAGATATTAAATCCAAACCGTGCTTTTATTGAGATTACAGGGACTTCTGTTGGATTTGGTAAAAGATTAAAATGGCCTGATGATTATTTTAGTTTATATGTAGAGCAATATTTTGGACATTATTATTTAAGAAACTATTCTTCTGTATTTACCTTTGGTAATGGTAATGCAAACAATATTAAAACAACTTTCAACATAAGTAGAAATTCGTTAAAAGGTAATCCTATTTTTCCGGTTGGAGGCTCAAGCATTAATATGTCGGCAATTTTAACACCGCCTTATTCGATGTTTAACAAAAAGGATTACACCGATTTAAGCGACCAAGAGCGTTACAAGTTTTTAGAATATCAAAAATATAAGTTTACAACGCAATGGTTTATGCAATTAACCAACAAGCGAGCTCCCGAAGGAAAAGAAGCGAGAAACTTAGTTTTAAGAACCAGTTTTGGTTGCGGTATTCTAGGTATGTATAATAAAAATGTTGGTGTTTCTCCGTTTGAGCGTTTTTATTTAGGAGGAAGTGGCTTAACCGGTTTTGCATTGGATGGTCGTGAAATCATTGCATTAAGGGGTTATCAAGATAATTCAATTGCTGGGGCTAAAGGCCAAGGTGCAGCTATGATTACTAAATACACAATGGAACTTCGTTATCCTATTTCATTAAACCCACAAGCAACCGTATTTATGTTAGGATTTGCAGAGGCAGGCAATGCTGTTGACAATATTAAATTATTGAGTCCGTTTAATGTAAAAAGAAGTGCTGGTCTTGGCGTTCGTATTTTCTTACCTATGTTTGGTTTGTTAGGTTTTGATTATGGCTGGAATTTTGATACTACTCCTAATAATCAGCAGTTATACAAAGGACAATTTCATTTTACAATTGGTGCACAAATAGGAGAACTTTAATACAATTAAAATTAATAATGTTTAATTAAGAATTTATATCACATCATGAAAAAAATAATTGGCACACTTTTAGTAATCGTAGTATTCGGATTAAACAATGTAAACGCACAAAAGTTTGGTTATGTTGATTCTGATTTCATTTTAAACAGCATACCCGAATACAAAGCCGCAAAAAGCGAATTAGATAAATTATCGAGCGATTGGCAAAAAGAAATTGAATTGAAATATGCTGAAATAGACAAACTTTATAAAGCATATCAAGCAGAATCAATTTTGTTAACCGACGACATGAAAAAGAAAAGAGAAAACGAAATTGTAAACAAAGAAACAGAAGCTAAAGACCTACAAAAAGCTAAATTTGGTGTTGATGGTGAATTATTTAAAAAGAGAATGGAATTAATTAAACCAATACAAGACAAAGTATATAATGCAGTTAAAGTAGTTGCAGACAAAGGAGGTATGGCTGTTATTTTCGATAAAAACAGTGACATGACTATGCTTTATGCAAACCCAAAATTTGATAAAAGCGAAGCTGTTTTAACTCAATTAGGTTTAGGTAAAAAGAAATAACTAAATTCGCATCCGAAAATAATAGAAAAAAGGACGGCTTCGACACACTTCGATAAACTCAGTGCAAGAACTCAGCCATACTGACGAGATAAAACAAAAAAAACAAATAACAAAGACTAACGACTAAACAACAAGTATAACATGAAAAAAATAACAACAAGCTTAGCAATTATATTTGCAGCATTAATGTTCTCAACGGAAGTATCAGCTCAAAAAATTGCTCATTTAAGAGTTGACTCATTATTAACCTTAATGCCTGAAGCTAAAAAAGCAGAAGCAATTGCACAAGATTTCTTAAAGCAATTCGAAAAAGAAATCGCATCAATGAATACGGAATTTCAAACTAAATATGCTGATTACATGACTAATCAAGCAACTTACAGTGATTTAGTTAGAAAAAACAAAGAAGAAGAACTTCAAATGTTACAACAACGTATCGAAGCTTTTAAAGAGCAGGCGCAACAAGAATATCAAAATAAAAACGCTGAGTTATCAAAGCCAATTTATGATAAAGCTAAAAAAGGAATTGAAGCTGTTGCAAAAGAAGGTGCTTACAAGTATGTTTTAGACACAAGCTCTGGAGTTGTTCTTTACAGCGAACCTTCGGATGATATCTTGTTACTTGTGAAAAAGAAATTAGATTCAATGCCAGAAGCAGTTTTACCAGGTGCACCTACAAAAGAAACTCCTAAAACTCCAGCTCCTAAAACAAACACTCCTCCAAAAACAGGCGGAAAATAAAACTAATTCATAAAAAAACTACAAAGCCCGACTCAAAAAGTTGGGCTTTGTTTTTTATACAGTAATCTTGCCATTTGTAAGCTAAAAATCTTATTTTTGTTAATTCAAAATTAGGCGTATGAAGACAGTAGAATTTAGAGAAGCACTTCGCGAAGCAATGAGCGAAGAAATGCGTAGAGATGAAAAAGTATTTTTACTTGGTGAAGAGGTAGCAGAGTATAACGGAGCTTACAAAGTAAGTAAAGGTATGCTTGCAGAGTTTGGCGCAAAACGTGTAATTGATACTCCTATTGCAGAACTTGGTTTTGCTGGTATTGCAGTTGGTGCAGCTTCTAATGGCTTACGTCCAATTGTTGAGTTTATGACATTTAACTTTTCGTTAGTAGCTATTGACCAAATTATAAATTCAGCTGCAAAAATGTTAAGTATGAGTGGTGGACAATACTCTGTTCCAATTGTATTTAGAGGTCCTACTGCAAGCGCAGGTATGTTAAGTTCTCAGCATTCACAAGCATTCGAAAATTGGTTTGCAAATACACCAGGTTTAAAAGTTGTTGTTCCTTCTACACCTTATGATGCAAAAGGTTTATTAAAAGCAGCAATTCGCGATGAAGATCCAGTTATTTTCATGGAAAGCGAACAAATGTATGGTGATAAAGGAGAAATTCCTGAAGGAGAATATATTTTACCAATCGGTGTTGCAGATATAAAAAGAGCAGGAACAGATGTTACCATTGCAACATTTGGAAAAATAACAAAGGTAGCTTTAAAAGCTGCCGAAGAATTAGAGAAAGAAGGAATTAGTGTTGAAGTTGTTGATTTACGTACTGTTCGTCCAATCGACTACAAAACAATTATTGAATCAGTTAAAAAAACAAATCGTTTAGTTGTTGTTGAAGAAGCTTGGCCACTAGCAAGTATCTCTTCTGAGATTGCTTACATGGTACAAAAAGAAGCTTTCGATTATTTAGATGCTCCTGTTAGAAGAGTAACAACGGCAGATGTTCCATTGCCTTATGCACCAACTTTAATTGATGCATCATTGCCTAATGTACCTAAAGTTATTAAGGCGGTTAAAGAAGTAATGTATAGATCTTAATTTAAAATTACACTGGATAAAAAAAGTCTTCTTGAATAATCAAGAAGACTTTTTTATTTTAACTAAACAAATCTTACTGCTTTACAAATTTCTTTGTTATAGAATTACTTCCATCCACAATCTTCACAAAATAAATTCCATTATCTAAATCGGCAACATTAACAACTGTTTCATTTGCACCACA
>CANJJP010000072.1 GCA_947474485.1 Bacteroidota bacterium
ATAGCTCAAATAGTTGAAGAAAAGAAAAGCAACAATGGATTAACAATAGCAATCATTATTTTAATCTGTGTTGTTTTAGTAGGTTTCATTTTATACATCACACAAGATTCGGGAGAAAAGAAAGAAAATATAATAGCAGCCGAAAAAGCAAGAATGGATTCAATTGCAGCAGCAGAAAAAGCAATTTATCTCGAAAATCAAGAGGTTGAAAATTATAAAGAGCCAAGCGAAAATGAAACTATTGAGGAAGTTGATAATTCAATTGATATACCTAATAAAATTTACCAGTATTACAGAGACATTCAGGCCAACAACCTTGATGCTCGTAACTATTTTGCGGCACTTGTACCAAAATACATAACCAAAACAAATATGACTCCTGATAAAATTAATGAAAGTATTGCTAAAGGTCAGTTAGAATTTACACAACAAAAATTTGAATTAAACATTGAGGATATTAGGCTAGATCGTGAAGAAGATGGCGTTAGGTATTACACTTTCCCTATCCATTTCAACTGCTTCAGAAAATCGAAACAAAAAATAGAGGACTGCGATGTTGATGTAGAAATAGGAGTAAATAAAGTTGGAGAATTTGTATATCTTAAAGAATCGAAAGTTTATAACCTAACTTTTACAGATGCTGAGTAAAGAATTTATTTTGTTTTTAATCGAGTTTCAATTTAATATATTTGGTTAACATGAATGGTTTATTAAAAAAAGATATAAAGTATTATAAAACTCTCGCAATAGTTTTACCATTACTAATAGGTGTGTTTATTTATGTTTTTAGTAGAAGCGCGACGATTAAATTTAATACTTGGTTTGAGTTTTTAAACCTAACTATTCATTCCTATCATTTACCTTCTTTTATTAAATATTCGTTGCCCGACGGATTATTTGCCTTTGCTCTAATGCACAGCCTTTATTTTATTTGGCGTTGGAAGGCGCCTCTAATTTGGGAAATGATAGTGATTAGTTTTTTGGTTTTTTCTGAGCTACTACAAGGAATTTATATCGCAGGAACTTATGACCCCTTAGATCTTATTGCAATTTGTTCTTCAATAATTATATCACAACTAATTTGTATTTACTTTAATTATAAAAACCACAACTATGCGCATCAACAAATTTAGTAAACACCTTTTTTCTACAATAACCTTATGTTTTTTTTGTTTCCTATTTTGGGCAACTAGTGAGAAAAAAGAATCAAGGGAGAACGAATCTACAACCACTGAGATGAAAGAAGAAAAGCCTACAGAATGGACTTGTAATATTTGTAAAACAACTTTTACTCATAATGGTTTTGAGTTGGATGAAAATGGTAATTGCAAAAGCTTAGAAGAACCAATGCAAGGGTTTCTTTGTTCGTGCAAATGTGCTAAAGAAGCAAGAGGGAATTTTGATAAAGCGTATGATGATGTAATGGAAGCAACTTCTTATCAAGCAGATAATGATTGCAAGTTTGAATCTGATAATGATGTGTTAACATATTTAATAGGGAAGTCATTTACACAAGATGGCGGAACAATAAAAATAAGATTTGATGCAAGCGGCGCAACTATTTCGGGTATGCAATACCAATGGATGTCTTATACTTCTTTAGGAGGATACAAGGGTAAGGTTAAATTAAGTAGCATTGACCCTTCTAACCCCGATGCAACAATTACATTATATGTTTCTTGTAAAGAGAAATCGATAACTGATGGACAAACGGTATTGTTTTTAGATTAATAGTTTCAATGTTTGAGTTTTTGTAAAACCATTCTTCAGTTTACAATTTAATGAATGATACATCAAGAAAACTCCGGAAAAAACTGTTTAAAAATAAAAAAGCCTCCACAATGTGAAGGCCTTTACGAGGTCCCGACCAGATTCGAACTGGTGTAGAAGCTTTTGCAGAGCTTTGCCTAGCCACTCGGCTACAGGACCTTAATTTTGAGGTACAAAAATACTAAAAATTTTCTATCTACAAAAGATTTTATGATTCTATTGTGATGCTTACCCTGTCTACATTCCCATTCATTGGCGGGTTTAGCTTGATAATCTTTACTTTACACTTTTTTACTGTTTTAAACTTATCGTTTATTTTATCGCTAATACGTTTTCCAACATGTTCAATTAGTTTAGCGCGTATAGCCATTTCTTCACGTACAATATTGTAAACATGCACGTAATCAATGGTTTTTGACAAATCATCTAGCAAAGCTGCTTCCGAAAAATCGGTTTTCATATGCACATCTACCAAATAGTTTCCGCCTATTTTTCCTTCTTCCTCCAAACAACCATGGTAGGCATAAACCTGTATTCCTTCTACTGATATTGTATGCATATTAATCGAAATATTCTTTCATTCTCTCAAAAAAACCTTTGTCCTTGCGATTTGGATTAGGTTGAAAATTTTTAGATGTTCTCAATAACTCCAAAGCCTTTTTCTCATCTGAGCTTAAACTTTGCGGAGTCCATACATTTATGTTAACCAATAAATCTCCTCTTCCATAAGAGTTAATTTCTGGAACGCCTTTTCCTTTTAAACGTAATACTTTTCCGCTTTGTGTTCCTGGTTCTATTTTAATTTTTGCTTTACCTTCAACTAATGGAACCTCAACACTTGTACCCAAAGCTGCATCAGCAAAGTTTACATAACAATCGTAAAACAAGTTTACACCATCACGTTTTAATTCTGTGTGTTCTTCTTCTTCTACAACAATTAATAAATCTCCATTAACTCCACCACGCACTGCAGCGTTTCCTTTGCCCGACATAGATAACTGCATTCCATCAGCTACCCCAGCAGGCATATTAATAGTAATGGTTTCTTCGCCACGTACTACGCCATCTCCATGACATGTATTACATTTATCTTTAATTATTTTTCCTTCGCCACTGCAAGCGGAACAGGTGCTTTGTGTTTGCATTGCTCCTAAAATAGTTTGTGTAACGCGCGATACAACGCCTTGTCCATTGCAGGCTTTACATGTATCGAAAGCGGTACCTTTTGCACCTGAACCACTGCAAGTGTTACAGGCAACCATTTTATTTACTTTTATTTTTTTCTCGGCACCATTTGCAATGTCTTGTAAATTTAATTTTACTTTTATTCGAAGATTTGTTCCACGATTCATGCGTCTTCCACCGCCACCACCACTTCTACTTCTTCCTCCAAAAAATGAATCTCCAAATATATCACCAAATTGCGAGAAGATATCATCCATATTCATTCCGCCACCTTGGAAACCACCGCCTCCACCAGCAGCTCCACCAACTCCTGCGTGACCATACTGATCATAACGTTGGCGTTTATTTGCATCACTTAATACTTCATAAGCTTCGGCAGCTTCCTTAAATTTATCTTCCGCAGATTTATCATCAGGGTTTTTATCTGGATGATATTTAATAGCTTGTTTACGATAAGCTTTTTTAATCTCATCGTCGCTTGCGCCTTTACTTATTCCTAATATTTCGTAAAAATCTCTCTTTGCCATTTCAATTGGTGAATTATTGAGTTGAAGAGTTATTGAATTGTTGGGTTAGTGAAAGGTCAATCTTTCATTCAACAATTATATATCTCATTAATTAGCTTCCTATAACTACTTTTGCGAAACGAATTACTTTTCCGTTAAGTGAATATCCTTTTTCTACTTCATCGATTACTTTTCCTTTCATATCTTCTGTTGGAGAAGGAATACTTGTAATTGCTTCCATGATATCTGCATCAAAAACCTTTCCTGCTGCTTCCATTTCTTCTAAACCTTTATGCTTTAAAGTGCTTTTGAATTTGTTATAAATTAAATGAACACCTTCAGAAACTGCTGCGATATCAGTTGCGTTTTCTGCAGCTTTCATTGCTCTTTCAAAATCATCAATAACTGGAAGCACAGCTTTAAAAACATCTTCGCCACCTGCTTTAATTAAATCCGCTTTTTCCTTAATGCTGCGCTTTCTAAAATTATCGAACTCTGAGTATAAACGAAGGTATTTATCGTTTGCCTCAGCAATTTTCGCTTCCAATTCAGCTATTTTGCTTGCATCTGTATCAACAATGTCATTATTTCCGTTGGCAGATGCTTCTTCTGTCGTATTTTCAGTTGAATTCTCTTGCTGATTCTGGTTTTGTTCGTTATTGTCGTGCGCATTTTCGCTCAACACCTCTTCTTTATTGGTATTCATGCCTCTTAACTTATTAAATATGTTTTTCACTTTAGGCCCTTATTTCGGGTTATCCCCTTGAATTCAAATATATTGCCAACAAAGATAAGAGGAAAAATTGTCATAGTTTCATCTTGATTTTCCTTATTTTCTGAGCCAGTTCATGGCATCCATCCACATTTGATCCGAAATACTGTGGCCTATGGGATATTTATTAAATTTTGGTGTTAATCCTAGTTTTTTAAGATATTCATTTGCTTCCTCTGCCTTTTTAAAATCTATTCGTTTATCTTCTGTTCCGTGAGCAATAAATATTTTCAGATTTTTTATTTGTTCCTTTTTGGCAATTCTACTCTCTAATCCATCTGGAAGTCTGCCGCCTAAAACAATTATACCTTTAACTTTTTCAGGTTTACATAGCGCTATTTCATAGGACATTATTGCTCCTTGACTAAATCCTCCTAAATAAATTTTCTTTGGGTCAATTACTTTTTTCGTTTCTAAATCACTAATAAATGTTATGATTTTTTCTTTGCTCTTTTGCATTTCGGGTATATTCCCAATATTCTGGTTCCCTTTAAACTTAACCGAATACCAGGCATAGCCATCTTGTGTATAGGAATATGGTGCGCGTAAGGAAATAACTAAAAAACTATCTGGTACTTGAGCTGCTAGTCCGAAAAGATCTTTCTCATTGCTTCCCAAACCATGCATTAAAATTAACACAGGTGGTTTAGCGATTTTTATTTTTGGTTCACGCTTAATGTAAACAAGAGGTGTGTCAGCTGCGCTTACTGCAAATACTGATGCGTAGGAGTAAGTTCCAATTGAAGTAAAAACAAAAAAGGCAATTATAATACGTTTCATTTTTGATTTAATTCTTATAAAATCAAAAGTAGTTTTTTTATTTCATTCTTCTATTTTTGATACTTTTGACAAATGAAATTGCTCTCCACTGCTTATTTTCCTGATGTAGCTTACTTCTCTGTTTTAGTAAAAGAGGAAGCTGTTTTGATGGAGAAGCATGAGCATTTTGTAAAACAAACGCATCGCAATAGATGCGCCATTGCAACAGCACAAGGTCCATTGCATTTAAGTATTCCGCTAATAAATGAAGGAAACAAAACTAGTATTGCAAACAAAAAAATAGCTTATACCGAAAACTGGCAAGCTAAGCATTGGCGAGCAATTGAAAGCAGCTACAATAAATCAGCTTATTTCGAATATTTTGAAGAAGACTTGAAAACTATTCTTTTAAAAAAGCATGAATTTTTATTTGAATTAAATTTAGAATTGATTCAACATGTATTACATGTTTTAAGATTAAAAAGAGAAATTCTTTTTACTAGTGAATACAAAGCTTCCAGCAATTTTGTGGATTTACGTGACGAGAGCACTTTCGGAAAAATAGAATTTCCTACTTACTATCAAGTGTTTAAAGATAAAACAGGGTTTTTGCCCAATATGAGTATTCTAGACCTTGTTTTTAATGAGGGACTAAGAGCGAAGGAATATCTAGCGGGATTAGTAGTTAGTTGAATTGTTTCCATCATTAACATTACATAAATTTTACCACAGGAGTCACGGAGGCCACTGAGTTTCACAGAGGTTGATTTTCCTGCAACCAAACCCTCCGTGCCTCTGCGTGTAATCTGTGTCTCCGTGGTAAATTTTTCAGATTCATTTGATTGAAATCGTAGCAATATTTTCTGTTAAAAACTATGTAAATCTTAATGCCTGTTTTTGGCCAAAGCCTTTGTACTTTTACTCTCTATGGCAGCGAGTACAAAAGATAAAGCAGACAAGGAAACACCCTTAATGAAACAATTTAACGAAATCAAATCCAAATATCCGGATGCGATTTTGCTTTTTAGAGTGGGTGATTTTTATGAAACTTTTGGAGAAGACGCTGTTAAAACTGCTTCCATTGTTGGTATCGTTTTAACTCGTCGCGCAAATGGTTCGGGTTCTTATATTGAGCTTGCTGGTTTTCCTCATCACTCATTAGATTCTTACTTGCCCCGCTTAGTACGTGCTGGTTATCGTGTGGCGGTATGTGATCAGTTGGAAGACCCGAAGATGACTAAAACCATTGTAAAACGTGGTGTTACCGAATTGGTTACTCCAGGTCTATCTTACAACGATAAAGTTTTAGAAAATCGTTCGAATAACTTTTTAGCGTCTGTACATTTTGTAAAAGAGAATGCTGGTGTTTCTTTTTTAGATATATCAACCGGCGAATTCCTTGTGGCAGAAGGTTCTTTCAGCTATATAGAAAAATTGATTCAGAATTTTAAACCAAATGAAGTTATCTTTCAAAAATCGAATCGTGCACAATTGAATGAATTGTTAGGAGAGCGTTTTTATACTTTTGGTTTAGATGATTGGGCTTTTACTTATGATTATGGTTACGAATCCTTAAACAAACATTTTAATACTAAAACCCTGAAAGGCTTTGGTATTGAGGAGATGAACGATGCCATTGCTTCTTGCGGCGCAATCTTATATTACTTAAACGAAACCAAACACGATAAAATAAAACACATTACTTCTATCTCACGTATTGAAGAAGAACGTTATGTGTGGTTAGATAGATTTACGATTCGTAATTTAGAATTGTTTAACTCGAATCATGAAAACGGAAAATGTTTGGTTGATGTAATTGACCACACCGTTTCACCAATGGGCGCACGTTTATTAAAACGTTGGTTGGCCTTGCCTTTAAAAGATATTGATCAAATAAACGAGCGTTTACAAATTGTAGAATATTTCTCTTACGACCATGAATTAAGTGATGCACTAAGTGCAAAGTTTGGTTTAATTGGTGACTTAGAGCGCTTGATATCAAAGGCTGCTGCGGGTAGAGTAAATCCAAGAGAGTTAGTGCAATTAAAACGCGCATTGTATTTAATTGAAGAAGTAAAAGAGGCTGCTTCAAAATCAGAAAATCCACAACTAGTTAATGTTGCTAATAAATTAAATACTTGCGTTCCTTTACGTGAGCGTTTAGAAAAAGAAATTAAAGAAGATGCTCCTGTTGTTGTTTCGAAAGGAAATGTAATTGGCGATGGAGTTAATGCTGATTTAGATGAGTTAAGAGCAATTTCTGGATCTGGAAAAAATTATTTATTGCAAGTACAAATGCGCGAAAGCGAACGCACTGG
>CANJJP010000073.1 GCA_947474485.1 Bacteroidota bacterium
CAGGGACAATCGCTATCAAAAAAGAGGTGTTGATTAATGATAAAAAAGATGTAATAAATGTTGGCGACATTATAATTATTAAATAAACATGAATCGTTTAATTCGTTGTATTGCGGTATTGTTGTTTTTTTTAAACACGCTAATATCTATTGCCCAGCCCACAAAAGATGCAGGCTTGTGGAATACATTTAATGCTGAGTATAAACTTAATTCATCATTCAACTTAGTGTTTACAGAAGAATTGCGTTTGCGTGAAAATTTTACGATGATGAATTTACTTTACACTGATTTTGGAATTGAATATGCTGGCCTCAAAAACATAAAAACATCTATTGCATATCGCAGTATTCAAAAATTTCAAACAGAATTACCATTAAGTTTCAGACATCGATTAACTTGGGATTTGAGTTACAAAAAAGAATTTAATAAGTTCAGTGTTCAGTACCGACATCGATTGCAAACAGAAGTAAAAAACTTCTACTCAAGCCATTTAGGCAAAACGCCCGAATGGTTTGATAGAAATAAATTTACTTTTAAGTATGAAGTTTATAAACGAATACAACCATACGCTGCCATAGAATTTAGAACACAACTATACGACCCGCGCAATCCTTTTTACAACATGGAATTGCATCGTGTGCGCTATCAAATTGGCACAGACATTAAACTCGGCAATAAAAAAACTATTGGTGTTTATTATTTAATCCAAGACGAATTCGGAATTGTTAATGAACAAGATCAATATATTTTAGGTTTAGAGTATAGTGTTAAATTTTAATTGTTTTTACTCTAAATCAGGTTTAATACTATTCCTTTAAATCAAACGATTCTAAGAATTTAGTTGTGTAATTACCTTTTCTAAATTCTTCGTTTTGCATTAAACGTAAATGGAAAGGAATAGTAGTTTTAATTCCTTCAATTACATACTCGCTTAAAGCGCGTTGCATTTTTGCAATTGCTTCTTCACGTGTTTGTGCAACAGTGATTAATTTTCCAATCATACTATCGTAATTTGGAGGAATAGTATAACCACTGTAAACATGACTATCTACGCGTACTCCATGCCCACCTGGTGTGTGTAAAGTTGTAATTTTACCTGGAGATGGAACGAAATTCATGAAAGGGTTTTCTGCATTAATACGACACTCGATTGCATGCAATTGAGGGTAATAATTTTTCCCAGAAATTGGAACGCCTGCAGCAACTAATATTTGTTCACGAATCAAATCGTAATCAATTACCTCTTCAGTAATTGGATGCTCAACTTGAATACGTGTATTCATTTCCATGAAATAGAAATTACGGTGCTTGTCAACCAAAAACTCAACTGTACCTACACCTTCGTAACCAATAGATAGAGCAGCTTTAACAGCAGCATCACCCATTGCATCGCGCAACTCAGGAGTCATAAAAGGAGAAGGAGTTTCTTCCACTAATTTTTGATGGCGACGTTGTATAGAACAATCGCGCTCACTTAAATGACAAGCTTTTCCGTATTGATCACCAACAATTTGAATTTCGATATGGCGTGGTTCTTCAATGTATTTTTCCATGTACATTGCCCCGTTTCCAAATGCTGCTTCTGCTTCTTTACTTGCTGATTCGAAGTTAGGAGCTAACTCTTCTTCTTTCCAAATAATACGCATACCACGACCGCCACCACCCGCAGTTGCTTTAATGATAACTGGATAACCAACTTCTTTAGCTTGTTCAATTGCTTGCTCAGCGCTTTCTAATAATCCTTCAGAACCAGGAACACAGGGCACACCAGCTCTTATCATGGTTGCTTTTGCGTTACTCTTATCACCCATTTGATTAATCATTTCGGGCGAAGCTCCAATAAATTTTATTTCGTGGTCTTTACAAATCTGAGAAAACTTTGCGTTCTCAGATAAGAAACCATAACCTGGGTGAATAGCATCTGCGTTTGTAATTTCGGCAGCAGCTATTATGCTCGCCATATTCAGATATGAATCTTTACTTGGCGGAGGTCCAATACAAACGGCTTCGTCGGCAAATTTTACATGCAACGATTCTTTATCAGCGGTTGAATACACAGCAACGGTTTTAATACCCATTTCTTTACAAGTACGTATTACACGAAGCGCTATCTCACCACGATTGGCAATCAATATCTTTTTAAACATGCTTATCTAATTTTTTAGTTGTAGAATTAATGAGTTATAGAATGTGAAAAGTAAATTAACTAACTTATCCATTTAACAACTCAACAATTCAACAATTGGTTAAGAAGGGTCTACTAAGAATAGAGGTTGATCGTACTCAACAGGAGTAGCATCATTAACCAATATTTTTACGATTTTACCTTTTACTTCACTTTCGATTTCATTGAACAATTTCATTGCTTCAATGATACAGACTGTTTTACCTGCAGTAATTTCATCACCTACATTAACAAACAAAGGTTTGTCGGGCCCTGGTGAACGGTAGAAAGTACCAATCATTGGGGATTTAATAGTGATGTATTTACTATCATCATCAGATGCAGCTGGGGCTTTTGTATCGTTATTTGCAACAACAGGATTAACTTGCATTTGAGGTGCAGCAATAACTTGTTGAGGCATCTGCATTTGTTGAGGCATTTGTTGATACATCATTGGAGCAGACTCCATTTTTTTAGTAGTTGTTTTGATGACAATTTTAATTTCTTTTGTCTCTAATTCAACTTCGCTAACTCCTGACTTGGAAACAAATTTAATCAGGTCTTGGATTTCGGTTAACTTCATTCTTATTTGTTTTTGTTAGTTGATATTTATTGTTTGTTTGTGTGTTTTCTCTTTTTAGTCGTTAGTTATTTAGTCGTTAGCCTACTAGGCTATTTTAAATTTTTAGTTATTTAGTAATTGTTCGTTTAATCCTTTTACTATTTTACTAAAAACTAACGACCGGCTATCTAACGACTTAATATTCTATTTCAATTCTTCACTTTTCCTTCTTCAATAATTTAGTAAGCCCATTTAAGCCAAATGCTTCCCCAAGTAAAACCTCCGCCAAAAGCAGAGATAATAAGGTTATCGCCTTTCTTTAATTTATTTTCATAATCCCAAAGTAATAATGGAATTGTTCCGCCGGTAGTGTTACCGTACTTCTCAATGTTCATCATTACTTTTTCTTCAGGCACTCCTACTCTTTCTGCCGTAGCGTCAATGATACGTTTGTTTGCTTGATGGGGAACGAGCCACTGAATATCTTCTCCTTTTAAGTTATTCCTTTCTAAAATTTCTGCACTTACATCTGCCATTCCGTTTACTGCAAACTTATATACCGCTTGCCCTTCTTGGTGCAAAAAATGTAATCTATCATCAACCGTTTGGTGTGTAGCGGGCATCATGGAACCTCCAGCGCGAACACATAAATAATTTCTTCCAGCTCCATCAGCTTTCATAACAAAATCCTGAACTCCTAAATCTTCTTCTGTAGGTTCTACTAACACAGCGCCTGCTCCGTCGCCAAAAATAATGCAACTTGATCTGTCAGTATAATCAATTATGCTCGACATTTTATCGCCACCTACAACAAGTATCTTTTTGTATTTACCAGATTGTATAAATTGTGCTGCGGTAACTAATCCATAAATAAATCCAGAACAAGCGGCAGATAAATCATAGCCCCAAGCGTTTTTTGCACCTATCTTATCAGAAATTACATTTGAAGTAGAAGGAAAACCATAATCGCCAGTAATAGTACCAACAATTATCATATCAATTTCTTCAGCAGATATTTTACGTTTTTCTAAAATTTGTTTTATCGCCTCCACGCACATATCTGAAACGCCTTTACCCTCACCTTTTAAAATGCGTCGCTCTTTAATGCCCGTGCGCGATGTTATCCACTCATCATTGGTATCCACCATAGTAGATAGCTCCTCATTGGTAAGGATGTAATCGGGTACATACCCTCCAACAGCTGTAATGATGGCTTTAATCATGATCCTAATTAAAAACTTGTTTGATTTTTTCAGGAAGATTTGCCTCAACAATTTCCTTTGTTTGAACTAACATATTTTTGAATGCCAAAGGACTAGAAATTCCATGTGCAATCATAACAGTTGAATTAATACCTAAAATTGGTGTCCCACCATAATTCTCGTAGTTAAAACGATCGAAATATTCATCTGATCTTCCACGTTTCATTATTAAACGGTAAAACGACTCTGCCATTTTTAAAGCGATGTTTCCAACAAAACCTTCACAAACAATAACATCTGCTTTATCATTAAAAAAATCGCGCCCCTCAACGTTACCAATGAAATTAAAATCTTTGGTGTCCTGCATTAAGCTGTAAGTTGCTTGTGCAACTAAATTTCCTTTTTCAGGTTCTTCGCCAATATTTAATAAACCAACTTTTGGGTTTTCTTGTTTGTGAACATACTGCGCATATAATGAACCTAAAATTCCGAATTGATATAACACATCTGGCTTGCAATCTGCATTTGTTCCAACATCTAATATTAATCCGTAGCCACCACTAAGCTTTGGAAGCACAGTAGCAATGCACGGACGAATAACACCAGGTACAGACTTAACTGAAAACATACTTCCCACTAACATTGCGCCAGTATTACCTGCACTACAAAAAGCATTTAGCTTTCCTTCTTTCAAAAGTTTAAATCCTATTGAAATACTTGAATTTGGCTTTTGTGAAAGCGCTTTAGTTGGGTGCTCACCCATATCAATTACTTCGGTTGTGTGAACAATCTCGAAAGTATTTTCGTCTAAGTTCTTGGATTTTAAATAAGCCTTGGCTTTATCAGAATCACCTATAAGTATAATTTTAACCGAAGGCGGTAAGGCCGTCGAAGCTAATATTGCTCCTTCAATTTCGTTTGCAGGTGCATGATCACCACCCATTATATCAAAGCCTATCTTCATATAAAACTACTCAGTATTTTTAATTGCCAAAAAAACGATTTTTTTTAGAATAATCCTACAAGAAAAATATAAGTTTTTCACCAATTTTCACCAAAATTGTGCAAAAAAAATAGTTTTTAATAAAAAAAACAGGCTTTTGGCCTGTTTTTTATAAAATTTGGTATTTATTATTTTACCACTTTTTCCATTACTACTTTTCCTTTGTAGAATAATTTTCCTTCAAACCAATGAGCACGGTGCATTAAATGCGCCTCACCTGTAGTTGAATCAACAGACAAAGTAGCAGCTGTTGCTTTATAATTTGCTCTTCTTGTAGCAGTACGTTGTTTTGAATGACGTCTTTTTGGATTAGGCATGACTATTTATTTTTAATTGTTATTGAATTTTATTTTTTTTAATTCGTCCCACACATTGCTGTCAGAAGGTGGTTCCGGTTCTTCCTCAACCGCAAAATCGTTTAATTTTTTTAATGTTTCCTCATCACACTTGTATTTCTCCTTATCAAGTTCACAAGGAACGCGACGCGAAGGTAATGCAACTATAATGAATTCGTTCAAATACTTTGTTAAATCAACCTCTGATTCGCCAAAAGGAAGTACAATTAAGCTTTCTGTGCTTTCATCTGGTTCTCCATGCTTTAAATACATAGATTCCTTTCCTTCAAGAGGCATATCATAGTCGCCGGCACATCTATCGCAAGTAATGCCAACGGTTCCTTTAAAGCTAAAATTCAGTGTTGTAACCGAATTTTGTTTAACAAACTCTACTTTAACCAACATATTTGCCTTTTGTATCTCTGAGTATTCGATATTTTCAAAGAACTTATCTGTTACCTCGAACTCAAAATGATGTGTACCTACCCCTAAACCTCCAAACTGAATAACTGTACGATTAGGTCTCATCTTTTTACAAAAAGGGATGCAAATATAAGAAAAAAAAATATCCAAGCAAGTTTATTTACTCATCTCTTTTACCTTCAATTAATTGAGTGTGATTTGGTCGCTTAAATAATTTTACCAAACTATCCATTTCAGTTTGCGTAACTTGCTCATCTCCAAAGGAAAACCAGTAAGCTGCTTTAGTCATACCATCCCAATGTATAATATTATACTTGTATTGCCCTGATTGTAGGACATTTAATTTTATAGAAAAAAGAATTACTAATACCAATATTCCCCTCGAAATATATCTAAGGAGAAGGTTTTTTGCCGAATTCCAAATAAAATTAATAGAAACCGCTAATGGAAAAACTAACAATGCGTATGATTGAACCAAAGCACGACATCCAAATGAACCACCATAAGCCCAATCCCACCAACAACTCAATAAGTAAATAGTTATACCTATGTAAAGGAAACTTGCAGTAAAAAATTCCTTCTTGTACTTATAACTAATTGCAATACCTATTAATGATAAAGACATTATTGGTGTATAAAGCAACCAACCCTTTTTATAACTGAAAATAAAATTCAATATTTGTGCATCATTAAAGAAAAAACTTTCACCCTTATAAGAAGAAATATACCAAACACCCTTAGTTATTTTCCAATAAATTAACTGTGCAACTATTGGCAACAGAAATAAAATAACTGCTAATACTACTTTTTTTAGGCGAGCAAAAAGAAGGGCGATTCTAACTAAGAGTTGCAAAGGTTTACTTATTTCAAAAAACATCAAAAAAAGAACAATTAAAATATCAGTAGGGCGAATTAGTGTTATAAGACCTAGTACTAAAAACAACCAAGGCAAGTTTTTTACATTACTACTCCTAATTAAATTAATGCTCATGTATATAAAAATCGAATACAAAAAAAACAAATAGGCATGCGGCATTTCGCCCCAAGAATATGTATAATAAAATAAATTTGTAGCAAATACCAATATAATAAGGCAAATGGTAACTATGGTGTCATCGAAAAACTTAAGAAGTGACCGTCGAGTAATTAATAAAGCAAGAAAAACATAAATTAAAGTCCCTATGTGAATCCATTTTTGGTAGGGTTCAGAAAAGCCATCTATTTTTTGATTAGTAATTTTTGCTTCTAAATGGCCAATTGCAAAATATGGACTATACATAATGGACATACCAATTGTACGCTTGTTAAGATCGATGTTATGCTTTAAAACTGAATCTTTATTATCGAGCAAATGATAAGGGAGAAAGGAATAATACTCTTGCACATCAGAAGTAAGTGGGCCTAATTTTTCATCCCAGTCTTTCCAACGATTGCCCCTATCAATTGTTATAATAATAAGAACCACAAAAAAAACAACGCTCGTTTTTCGGGAGAGATAGAAAAATATGGCTTTCAAAAAATTCATTTCTACAGCTGCTAAAGTAATGAAACTAATATTAAAATGTAACTTTGCTTTAATTGTGACAGAAAATAAACACATAGAAGCCATTA
>CANJJP010000074.1 GCA_947474485.1 Bacteroidota bacterium
CCAGGTGTAGGGCACTTTGGAAAAGCTATGCAAAAATTGAGTGAATTAGGTTTGATAGAAACTCTAACGGACGAAGCTAGAATTAAAAAAAAACCAATTTTAGGTATTTGTCTAGGCATGCAATTAATGGCGAAGAGGAGCGATGAAGGTAATTGTGATGGTTTGGGTTGGTTTAATGCTGAAGTGATTAAAATAGAAGTTCAAAACAGATTAAAATATAAGGTCCCGCATACGGGCTGGAATCAAATAGCAATCTCGAAGCCAAGTAAATTAATGAATGATATTCCTGATTTTTCTGAATTTTATTTTGTTCATTCTTATCATTTTAAAGCAATGGATTTAGATGATGTTTTAAATGAATCGCACTATGAGAGCAAAATAGTTTCAGCAATAGAACGAGATAATATTTTTGGAGTTCAATATCACCCAGAAAAAAGTCATGATGTTGGAGAGCTTCTTTTAAAAAATTTCATTAAACTATAATTATGTTTCGCCCACGAATTATTCCAGTTTTATTACTTAAAAACAAAGGATTAGTAAAATCTAAAAAATTTAAAGATTTTCGCTACATAGGAGATCCTATAAATGCTGTAAAGATTTTTAATGATTTAAAGGCGGATGAACTAACTTTTTTAGATATTGATGCATCCACGCAAGGAAGATTAATTTCATTGGAGCTAATTAAAGATATTGGAGAAGAGGCTAATATGCCATTTGCAGTGGGTGGTGGAATAAGAAGAATTGAAGATATTCGAAAAATCATCAATGCAGGCGCAGAAAAAGTAATTATTAATGCCCATGCAGTTGAAAACCCAGATTTTGTGTGTGAAGCGGCAGATACATTTGGTTCATCAACAATTGCAGTTTGTATGGATGTAAAGAAAAAATTATTTGGAAAACTGGAGACCTGGACTTACAATGCTACTAAATCAACTGGATATGACCCAGTAAGGTTTGCTAAATTAATGGAAGAGAAAGGTGCTGGTGAAATTATCGTTCAATCGGTTGAAAAGGATGGTTTAATGACTGGATATGACATTGATTTAATTAGACAAGTATCAAATGCCGTTTCTATTCCAGTTGTTGCTTTGGGTGGAGCAGGGAACATACAGCATTTAAGAGATGCCTTTAATGAAGGGCATGCCAATGGTTTAGCCGCTGGAAGTATGTTTGTTTACCAAGGGGCAAAACATGGTGTTTTAATTAATTATCCTGATAGTGCTGAACTAAAATTTTATTAAAATAATTGATTTTAAGGAGTATTTTTGTATGTCAAAGCAAAATTCTAAATGACTGAAGTGAAATACCAAATTTGTACAAGATGTGTTATGGATACTTCCGATCCAGGCATTACATTTAATCAATTAGGTGAATGCAATCTGTGCACAGAATTCCTTTCTAAACGAGCAAAACATAATTATCACGGAGAAAAGAGCGACGAAGCATTTCAAAGATTAATAAAAGAAATGAAAGCTGCTGGAAAAGGAAAAGAATATGATTGCGTTGTGGGTTTAAGTGGAGGTGTTGATAGTAGTTACGCAGCGTATTTATGTAAAAAAAATGGTTTACGCGTATTAGCTGTTCATGTTGATAATGGATGGAACTCAGAAGAGGCGGTTATTAATATTAAAAATATTGCACAAAAGTTAAGTATTGATTATGAAAGCTATGTGTTAGATTGGGAACAGTTTAGAGATTTACAGTTATCGTTTCTTAAAGCTTCCGTTCCAGAAGCTGAAACCCCAACAGATGTGGCTCTTTTAGGAGCGGTTCATCAAGTCGCCCTAAGATATGGAGTGAAGTATATTATTAGCGGTGGTAATTTTGCTACGGAGGGTATATTGCCAAAATTTTGGCATTACAACGCAAAGGACATTAAATATTTGAAAACCATTCAAAATAAATTTGGTGCAAAAAGTATAAAAGGCTTTCCACTTTTTAGTTTCTTAAATGAAATGTACTACAAGTTAGTGAGGAAAATGAAAATTATTTATATACTAAACTATGTGCCATATTCAAAAGACAAAGCAATGGACCTTTTGAAAAATGAACTTGATTGGCGTTATTACGGCGGCAAGCATTATGAATCCTTATATACAGGCTTTATTCAATCTTATTATTTATTTAAAAAATTCGGAATTGATTATCGACGCGCTACTTTTGCTTCCCAAATATGTACTGGGGAATTAAAACGTGAGGACGCACTTAAAATGCTATCTACATTGCCTTATATTGAGGAAAAAGCTCAACGAGAGAAAGAGTATATTTCTAAAAAATTAAATATTAGTAAAGAAAATTTAGAGGATTTAATTAATCTACCTCCTAAATGGTACACTGATTATCCAAATGATGAGAAAAGACTCAATTTTATATACGATGTGTATAGAAAATTATTCAAGAAGGATAAATTGGGTAATTTTTAATGGTTTGAAAATAATGAGTATTCACAATAAATGCATATTATGTAATTCAAATAGTCTTAGCGATTTGGTTGGCTACGAAAAGGCTTATTTGTGTAAATGTTCTTCGTGTGGTTTTGTTTTTTCTAAAAAAATACCCAGCTCCGAAGAACTCGATAAATTTTATAAAAATTACGGTGTAAACAATTATTTATCACCACTTACCATAAAGCGCTATAACGAGCTTTTAGATAGACTCGAACCTTTTAGGAAAACAAACCGAATATTAGATGTAGGTTGTGGTATTGGTTATTTTTTAGGTGAAGCAAAAAAAAGAGGATGGGAAGTCTACGGAACAGAACTTTCTGAAGAATCCGCCAAAATTTGTTCGGATAAAGGAATAAGTGTACAACAAGTTAAAATAAAGGAAGCTCAATTTGGCACCGAAATGTTTGATGTTATTACTTCATTTGAAGTAATAGAACACATTAACAATCCACAAGAAGAACTAAGTGTTTTTAAATCAATTTTAAGAAAGGGAGGTTTAGTTTATATTACCACACCTAATTTTAATTCATTGTTAAGATACCGATTAGGTTCATCCTATAATATCATAACTTATCCAGAACACTTGTCATATTACACAACTAGAACTCTGAAAAAAGTATTTGCCATTTCGGGATTTAAAACATTTAAAATAGAAACTACAGGCATTAGTCTTACTAGACTGCGCACAAGTCAAGGAAAAAGCAATCAAAAGATAATTTCCGCAAAGTCCGACGATGAGAAATTAAGGACTAAAATAGATAATCGTTGGCACCTAAACTTAGCAAAAACCACAGTAAATAAAACACTAACTATTATGGGCGTGGGCGATAGTTTAAAAGGTTGGTTTATAAAACAATAGAAATTAAAACTTCAGTTTTTTTCCAGATTGCTCTTCATAATAATGCTTTATAATAAATATACTTGCAACAAAGAATGGTAATTCGGGTATTCTCAATCTTACAAGTGATCCAAAATTAGCAACGGTTAATCCAACAGAAAAAGCAAAAAACAAAGAAAAAAGTATAGAAAAAAGTAATAATGGATTTTTATTAATGTATTTAAAAAAACCAAAAAATTTAAGTTTGAAGAGTAAAAAAAATGTCATTAATAATAAATATGTATTTTCCAAAGATGAAACCAACATTACAGCATTTCTTACATCCCATAAGCCAGGTCTAAAAAGGCCAGCAAAAATTGCAACTGGAGCTTTATTAACAACTCCACTTGTACTACCATCAAAGTCGCCAATATCAAAACTTTTACCACCATAATAATCTGCTTTCATGTCTTGTTGTACAACTACAGCTCTATCCAAAACCTTGTCTACCTTATACGCCCCAAGCGAATCTCCCATTTGATCTAAAGCAATAAATCCAATTATGCCCGCTCCCCCTAGCAGGACCGGCGCAGCAAGCGATCGAAGTATTCGATTATCGATTTTTTTAATAAAATTATTACTAAGCCATAAAATAGATCCTGGTAGGATAGCAAAAAAAATGTATGGTTTAATGGCAAGAATGATGAAGGAAGAAATGGATAAAAAGAGGACAAGTTTTAAGTTACGTTCTTTTTTAATGAAAAGATGATAAAATGAGTAGGTAAACCAACCTACTGCTGATAAAGTAAAAGAATCTTTCATTAGACCAGATCCCCAAAACACACAGGAAGGAAGAAATAAACAGGCAATTGCCAATTCCCTCTTTAACTGAGGGAACTCTTGTAGAAATGTTTGATAGAGTTTCCACAATCCTCCATATGTAACTAAGGCTGTGAGCACAGCGCTAGCAAAATAGGAGTAGAAGCCAAGTGAAACAATAGGAATAAGTAATCTTACAACAAAAAAGGAGTGGTGATCCGTTTTTCTATATACAGGATAACCAGTAAATTCATTAAAGCTGAAATATTGGTTTGTCTCACCACCAAACCATCCATTAAAAAAGGCATCCGTATCGACAAAAATCAGTTTCGCATAAGCATTAGCACTTTGATGGTAATTAATGGTGTCTCCACCTCCATAGTAGAAAAAATAAACCAATCCGAGTGAAATGGCCCCAACAATCCTTAATATGAGTCCGTTTACAAAATATTTGTATTCCGGTTTATCATAGATATTCTTTTGTTTGATATAGTGGGCATAAAGTAATGCTGCCATTATATATATGGGGGTAAGTAATAAATCGAAAATAGACAGATTTTGATGCATGCTCGCATAAAAATACTAATTTTACCTGGACTGAAATACGTTTACTCAATTTTGACTGAAAAATGCATTTAAAAGTAATTAGATACAAGAGTTAACGAAACATGTGTGGTATAGTAGGCTATATTGATTATAATCGAGACTCGAATAAAAGTATTCTGCATGAAATGACGGAAACACTTTTTCATCGGGGACCAGATGGAAGCGGGCTAGAAGTTATATCGACCGATAATTTTCAAATTGGATTAGGACATAGAAGACTTTCTATTATAGATTTGAGTGAGGGCGGCAAACAACCAATGATTTGTGATGACCATTGGATAACCTTTAATGGAGAAATATATAATTACAAAGAGATTAAATCGGAATTAATTGAAAAAGGGCATCAATTTAAAGCTAATTCAGATACGGAGGTAATTCTTCATGCTTATCAAGAATGGGGAATAGCATGTATTAATAAATTCCTTGGAATGTTTGCTTTTGTGCTATACGACATTAAAAACGAACTCGCCTACTGCGTTAGAGATAGAGCAGGAGTTAAACCTTTTTTTTATTATTGGAAAAATGGAATTTTCTTGTTTGCATCCGAGCTAAAGGCTTTTCATCAACATCCTAAATTTGAAAAGGAAATAAATATAGATGCTGTTGCTGCATTTATGCAATTTGGAAACGTACCAGGTTCACATACAATATTTAATGATTGTGAGAAACTACAACCAGGACATTATTTAGAGTTTAATTTAGAAAAAAAACAATATTCTACAATAAAGTATTGGGACGTTTATGATTCGTACAACAAACCAAAGCTTAAAATTGATTTTGAGGAAGCAAAAACAGAGACTGAAAAAATATTAATTTCTGCAGCAGAGTATCGTATGGTTGCGGACGTTCCTATTGGCGTTTTTTTGAGTGGAGGATATGATAGCGCCTGTTTAACTGCACTGTTACAAAGTAATAAAACTGAAAAACTAAAAACATATACGATTGCTGTTCCTGAAATTGGGCTAAACGAAGCTCCTTATGCAAAAGCAGTGGCGAATTACTTGGGAACTGAGCACAAGGAATTTACCTGTACATCAAAAGATGCACTTGATTTAATTGATGAACTTCCATACTATTACGACGAACCGTTTGCAGATAGCAGCGCTATCCCAACAACGTTGGTATGTAAAATGGCAAAAAAGGAGGTTACTGTTGCGCTTAGTGCCGATGCAGGTGATGAGGTTTTTGCTGGTTATAATAGGTATGATTACATGATGAAGTTTGGAAGTAAAATCAAAAACACTCCTTCCATATTTAGGAAACCAATTGCAGGGACAATGAATTTGATTAAAGCTGACTCAATTCCTTATTTTAATAAAAAGTATAATTTTCACAATAGATATGAGAAGTTAAAAAGTTTATTAAAAGATGCCTCTGATGGAAATCTAATGATGAGTTTAAGCCGTCAATTTAATGATGAGGAACTAAATAAACTTTTTGTAAAGTCAATTCATAATCTAACAACGAGATACACTAATGTTGATTTAGAAAATGAGTATTATACTTCACTATCATACATGTTGGCAATTGATTATCAGACATACTTGGTTGATGATATCCTTCAAAAAGTTGATAGAGCTTCTATGACGGCTAGTTTAGAAGCAAGAGAGCCATATTTGGACCACCGATTAATTGAGTGGGCAGCACAATTACCTGATAGTTTTAAATATTATAAGGGAGAAAAAAAACATATATTAAAAGAAATAACACATAAGTATATTCCAAAAAAAATGATGGAAAGACCTAAAATGGGATTTGCTATTCCTATTGAAAAATGGATGATGAATGAGTTGAAAGAAAAAATTAGTTTTTATCTTGAAACGAAAAGAATTGAAAAGCAAGGCATTTTTAATCATCAAACAGTAAATATGTATGTTTCAAAGTTCATGAATGGGAAAAAGGAATATGGTGTAAAAATATGGTATTTATTAATGTTTCAGATGTGGCATGAGAAATGGATGGAATAATATAAAGTAATGAAACTAAATTAATAATGACAACACACTTTTTATTCGTTTCTATTGATGGAATTACTGATCCGTTGGGGCAATCACAAATATTGCCTTATTTAATGGAGCTAAATAAAAAGGGACACTCAGTAGGTATTGCTAGTGTTGAGAAGCGGGGCAACTTCGAAAAGAACAAAGAAGTAGTTGAGCAACTTTGCAAACAAAACAATATTAATTGGGATTATACTTTTTACGATACTAAAGTTCCAATTTATTCTCAATACAAAAATTATAAAAATTTAAAAGCAATTGTAGCGGCGCAAGTCAAAAGTAATAACACTGTTCTGCATTGTCGCAGTTATTTACCAGGATTAATTGGATTGGATTTTAAAAAGAGAATGGGTATTCCTTTTATCTTTGATATGCGCGGCTTTTGGGCAGACGAACGTATTGAAGGTAATATTTGGAAACTATCGAATCCTATTCATAAACGACTTTATAGTTTTTTTAAAAAGAAAGAAAAAGTATTATTTCTGCAAGCCGATCAAATAGTTTCATTAACGCATAAAGCAAAAGAAATTATTCTCTCGTGGAAGCTTAGAATTAATCAAGACAAAATTCATGTTATTCCATGTTGCGCCGACC
>CANJJP010000075.1 GCA_947474485.1 Bacteroidota bacterium
GCACAGATGTTAAGTCCTTAGAGGATGCAATGAAGGGTGCAGATGTTTTCTTGGGTTTATCTAAAGGAAATATTCTGAATCAAGAAATGATAAGAAGTATGGCGCCTAATTGCATTGTGTTTGCATTGGCCAATCCAACTCCTGAAATTTCTTACGAAGAAGCAATTGCTGCACGCCCTGATATCATTGTTGCTACAGGAAGAAGTGATCATCCTAATCAAGTTAATAATGTATTAGGTTTCCCTTTTATTTTTAGAGGTGCTTTAGATGTTAGAGCAACGCAAATTAATGAGGCAATGAAGTTAGCGGCTGTTTATGCGATTGCTAATTTAGCCAAGGAGTCAGTGCCTGATTATGTAAACATTGCTTACAATTCTAAAAATCTTTCTTTTGGTCCAGAATATATTATTCCTAAACCAATTGATAACCGTTTAATTTGGACAGTATCACCAGCAGTTGCTAAAGCAGCAATGGAATCAGGTGTTGCAAAACATAGCATCACTGATTGGGAAGCATACAAATTGCAATTAGAAAATCGTTTAGGAAAAGATAATAAACTTGTTCGTTCGCTTACAACCAAAGCAAAATCAAGTCCTAAGCGTGTTGTATTTGCAGAAGCTGATAATTACAAAATTTTGAAAGCGGCGCAAGTTGCAAAAGACGAAGGAATAGCAAAACCAATTTTATTAGGTAATCGTGAGCGTATTGAAGCATTGATAAAAGAACATCATTTAGAATTGCAAGATGTTGCCATAATCGACCCCAAGGAAAAAGAAGAAGAAGCAAAACGTATTTCTTATGGCGATATACTATGGAAAAAGCGTCAACGCAAAGGCATTACGCAGTATGATGCTAAAAAATTAATGCGTGAACGTAATTACTACGGGGCAATGATGGTGGAGACAGGTGATGCCGATGCAATGATTTCGGGTTTAACACGTAAGTATTCGCAACCAATTGAAGCTGCATTACAATGCATTGGAGTTCAAGAAGGAAATTCGAGAGTTGCTGGTTTGTACATAATGATGACGAAGAAGGGCCCTTTCTTTTTCGCTGATTGTACGATGAATGTTGAGCCAACAGCGGAGGAATTAGTTGAGATTACTGCTCTTACTGCTCTTACAGTTCGTCAGTTTAACATGATACCGCGTATAGCCATGTTGTCTTACACCAATTTTGGCTCAGCAACAGGCGAAACACCTTCAAAGGTTGCTAAGGCAGTAAGTATTTTGCATAAAGATTATCCTGGATTAATTGTGGATGGCGAAGTGCAAGCAAACTTTGCTGTTAATAACAATTTACTAACCGAACAATTTCCTTTCTCTTCACTCGTTGATAAGAACGTGAATACATTAATTTTTCCAAATTTAGCTTCGGGAAACATCGCATACAAATTAATGCAAGAGTTAGGCGAGGCAGAAGCAATTGGTCCAGTTTTAATGGGGATGAAAAAACCTGTACATGTGTTGCAATTAGGAAGTTCTGTTCGTGAAATTGTTAATATGATAACAATTTCAGTAATTGATGCGCAAAACAAAAAATAGTTTATGATCACTTACATCGAAGGAAAGATTGCCGATAAAAATCCAGCTTATGCTGTTGTAGAAGCTGGGGGCATTGGTTACGCATTAAATATTTCTCTAAATACCTTTTCTAAAATAAATGAGCTAAGTGCATGCAAATTATTTGTTGAGCAAGTTTATGTGCGCGACGATAATCCGAAATGGTATGGCTTTTTTGAATTAGATGAACGCGAATTATTCCGTAAATTAATCTCTGTTTCTGGTGTTGGTGGTGGAAGTGCCTTATTAATGCTTTCTTCCTTATCTCCTTTAGAAATTGCAGGTGCAATTAATACTGCAAATGTTGCAACACTAAAAAGTATAAAAGGAATTGGTGAAAAAACTGCTCAGCGTATAGTTGTTGATTTAAAAGGAAAAGTAGGAAAACACGAAGGCGGAATTTCTCAAATCCTGAGTCCAACATACAATAAAAGTAAAGATGAGGCGTTAATGGCACTTGTAATGCTTGGCTTTAATAAACAAGCTGCAGAAAAAGCAATTGAAAAGTCGATTAAACAGCACGGAGTATCAAGCGATAATGTTGAACAATTAGTAAAAGCAGCATTAAAGAATTTATAATTTGAAAGGGTTTATAAAATATACTTTAGTAAGTGCAGTATCGGTTTCGATGTTGGCGGTTATAACTACCTCTAACGCCGATTCAAAAACTCCTTTGCATAAGTATCGGCAATTAAACCAAAGAGGTATTTCAATCATGGCAGTTGATACTCCAGGAACGGATACCATTACCAATGCAGATTTACATTACCCTATTCACCCAACTGGATACGACGAACCTATTTATCAAAATAATCACCCACTCGAGTTAAATGATCCTGCAAATGTTCAAACAACAACTACTTACGATCCAAAAAATAAGCAGTTTTTGTTTGAACAAAAAATAGGTAACCAAAACTATCGTCCGCCAATCTATATGACGGATGAAGAGTATCAAGATTATTTATTTAAAGAACAAGTTAAAAGTTATTTTAAGTCTCGTACCAAAGCAGATGACGCCAATTCTTTAACTAAACCTAATTCTTTAATCCCGAAATTAAATGTAGGTGGAGAAATGTTCGACCGTATTTTTGGAGGTAACACTGTTGATATTCGTCCAAATGGTTCAGCAGAGCTATCTTTTGGTTTGGTTACTAACAAAAACGGAAACCCTGCAATTCCAGTAAAACAGCGTAAGATAACCAACTTCGATTTTAACATGAAGGTGCAATTAAACCTAGTTGGTAAAATAGGAGAGAAGTTAAAATTAACAACAAACTATAATACAGAAGCTTCTTTCGATTTCGAAAATCAGATGAAGATTGAATACAATGGATTAGAAGATGAAATTTTAAAAACAATTGAAGCTGGTAATGTTAACTTGCCACTTACTGGTAGTCTAATTAGCGGAAGTCAAAGTTTATTCGGAGTTAAAACAAAAATGCAATTCGGAAGGTTAACTGCTACTAGTGTAATTGCCCAGGATAGAGGAAAGAAAACGGAAGTTACTTTGCAGGGAGGTTCGCAAACAACACCATTTTTAGTTACTGCAGATAATTACGAAGTTAATCGCCATTATTTCCTTTCACATTATTTCCGCGATAATTATAACAAGTGGATGCAAACCATTCCAATGGTTAGTTCTGACGTGGTAATTACAAAAATTGAAGTGTGGGTTACCAATCGTACAGCACAACAAGATGAAGTTAGAAACATTGCTGGTTTTGCTGATTTAGGTGAGGATATAACAAAAGTAAATCCAACTTTAGCAAGTACTTCATGTGTTGTGCCAGCATCGGCAGCTGTTCAAGATTGTACTGGCGTTTTACCGCGAAATGGTTCTAATACCTTATATAACATTCTTACCAATACAACTGATGGTATAATTAGTGATCGTGATTTTTCTCAAATTACTGCAAAACTAAAGCAAAATAGCGCTACTCTTAATAACGCTTGTAATTATGGCGAGCAGTTTATGGAGCAGGGAAGAGATTTCGATGTTGTGAACCGTGCTCGTAAATTAAGACCTACAGAATATACATATAACAGACGTTTGGGGTATATTTCGTTAAATCAAGCCTTAAATTACGATGAAGTTTTAACTGTTGCTTATCAATATACTTCTAATGGACAAACGTATCAAGTTGGTGAGTTTTCAGATCAATTCCCTACTGGTGACCAACCATTATTTACTAAATTATTAAAGAGTACAGTTTTAAATACTCAAATTCCAATGTGGGATTTGATGATGAAAAACGTTTATTCTATTGGAGGTTACCAGATTAATTCGCAAGAGTTTAGATTAGAAGTTTATAGAAATACCAAAGGTGTTGATATACCATATATCAGTTTACCTCCAGTTGATAATACTCCATTATTGCAAGTGATGGGATTAGATAGAATTAATGTGAATGGAGATAAAATGACAGATGGTTATTTTGACTTCGTAGAAGGAGTTACCATACTTGCAGCCAATGGTAGAATTTATTTTCCAACAATAGAGCCTTTTGGGTCCGACTTAAAAGCTATCATAGGCTCATCAGTTGAAACCAATGACTATATCTTTCAAGAACTTTACGATTCAACAAAGGTTATTGCCCAGCAGCAAACTAAAAAGAATGTATATAAGTTAAAAGGAGCTTATAAATCATCTAGTAGTTCTGAAATTTCTTTAAATTCAATGAACGTACCTCAAGGTTCGGTAAACGTTACTGCAGGAGGGGTTCCACTTACCGAGAACGTTGATTACACTGTGGATTACACTTTAGGTCGAGTGAAAATTATAAATGAAAGTATTATGAATTCAGGACAACCAATTAAGGTGTCATCTGAAAGTAATTCGATGTTTAATATTCAACAAAAAAGTTTAATCGGTACGCGCTTAGATTATAAAATGAGTAAAGATTTTTCTTTCGGCGGAACCTTTATGCGTTTAACCGAAAGACCTCTTACCCAAAAAGTAAATTTCGGTGACGAGCCAGTGTCAAATATTATGTGGGGTGCAGATTTCAGTCACCGCGCGGATGCGCCTTGGTTAACGCGTTTAGTAGACAAAATACCTTTAATAAACACAAAAGAAAAATCGAGTATTCAATCTTCTGCAGAGTTTGCACAATTAATCGCCGGCCATTCAAAGGCAATTAACACGGATGGTAACAGAGGTGGTAATTCATACTTAGATGATTTTGAAGGTTCAGTTTCGCAAATTGATTTAAGAAGTGCAGGTGCTTGGAGTTTAGCTAGTATACCACAGGGGCAAGTAGATTTGTTTCCAGAGGCTTCTTTAGATAGCGTATATTCTGGTTTTAACCGTGCACTATTTTCCTGGTACACAGTGGATCAATCGGTGTTTTACTTGAGTGGAAACATTACTCCAAATAATATTACCAAAAACGTACAGTCGAATAATTTTATGCGACCAGTTATCGAAACAGAATTATTTCCAAACAAGCAACCGCCTAATGGTCAACCCGTTTTACTTCCTGTGTTAGATTTAGCATTATATCCAAATGAACGTGGACCATATAACTATGATATTTTGCCAACTTCTTTTTCAAAAGGTATTGATTTTTCAAATTCAAACGTAACAAACGGAATTATTTTAAATAATCCTGAATCGCGTTGGGGAGGTATGATGCGCCGTATGGAGAACCCAGATTTTCAAACTGCTAATATTGAGTTTGTTCAGTTTTGGATGATGGACCCCTTTAATGATGACTATAATGCAGCTTTTCCTGGTCAAACACCACCAACGAATGGTGAAATGATTATCAATTTGGGTAACGTTTCTGAGGATATAAATAAAGATGGTCGTATGGCATTTGAAAATGGAATCCCTAAACAAGGTTCCTTGGGTGATTTAACTAGAGTGGATCCAACGCCTTGGGGTTATGTTCCTAACTTACCAATTATTACCCCAGCTTTTGATATTGATGAAAATGCAAGGCAATTTCAAGATGTTGGCTTGGATGGTTTAGCGAATGATGGGGAAAGAGTATATTATCAAAACTATTTAAATAACTTAAGTGGAGGTGCATATGAGGCTGCATTTGCAGATGCCTCAGCAGATAATTATCATTTTTACAGAGGAGATGACTTTGATGCAAACGCATCTGCTAACACATTGTATAGATACAAATGGTTTAATAATATGGAGGGGAACTCTCCTACAGAAGCTCAATATCAATCATTAAACAATGATAAATACCCAACTACAGCAACCATTATACCTAATACAGAAGATGTAAATCGTGATAACACCTTAAGTGAAACAGAAGCTTATTATCAGTATAGAATTAAAGTTACTCCACAAGATATTACTCCTACAAACGTCGGTAATAACTATATAGCTAACGTATTTCAATCAACATTTACCGATGCAAATGGTAATGGAAAAAGTGTTAACTGGTATCAATTTAAAATACCTGTAAACGAGTTCGAACAAAAAGTTGGTTCTATAGAAGGATTCAATTCAATTCGTTTTATGCGTACAATATTAAGAGGCTTTAGTGCTCCTGTTGTTTGTCGTATGGCTCGTATGGAATTGGTTAGAAGTGATTGGAGAAGATTTGATGGAATTGGCGCATTACCTGGCGATTATATTGGCGGACCTGCCGACGGAGCAACATTTGATATTTCTGCTGTAAATGTTCAGGAAAATGGAGCGAAAACACCAGTAAATTATGTGCTACCTCCAGGTATTAACCAACAACAAAATGTACAAACTACTAACCTTGTATTGTTAAATGAGCAAGCCTTAGCTTTAAGAACTTGTGGCTTAGCAGATGGTTATGCAAAAGCTGCATATAAAAACATTAGTAATGATGTACGTTCATTTAAACGTATGAAAATGTTTGTTCACGCCGAGCAGTTAGGTACAAATGCTTTAGCAGATGGTGAAATGCAATTGTTTGTTAGGTTGGGGACTGATTTCGTTAGTAATTATTACGAGTATTCATTCCCTTTAAAATTATCAACGCCCGGAAATTATGATGGTAATAGCGACGCATCTCGAGCGCAAGTTTGGTTGCCAGAGAATGATGTGGATATTGAATTTGAAAAATTAATTCAATTAAAATTAAATCGCCCTTTTGGTAGTATTGATGCTTATCAAGAAGGAATTGAAGGGGGTAAAATTATTAGGGTTGTAGGAAATCCAACAATATCCGAATTAAAAACAGTTATGGTTGGTATTCGTAATCCAAAAGATCTAAGCAACGAGCCAAAATGTATTGAAGTTTGGATTAATGAGTTACGATTAACTGATTTTGTTCAAAAGGGCGGCTGGGCAGCAAACGCAAGGGTAACAGCGAAGTTGGCAGATTTAGGTCAGCTTTCCTTATCAGGCTCTTATATGACTCCTTTCTTTGGTAGTATAGATAAAAAAGTAAGTGAGCGGAGTAGAGAAACAAATATGCAATATGATGCAAGTACTACCATACAGCTTGGTAAATTTTTTCCAGTTGATTGGAAAATTAATTTGCCTATCTATTTAAATAAAGGTGAAATTATTTCTACGCCACAATTTGATCCGTCTAATCCAGATGTATTAATGACAAGAGTTGAGGAGTACAAAGACGCTACTGAAAATGATATTATTCAAGTGAAAAATAGAGC
>CANJJP010000076.1 GCA_947474485.1 Bacteroidota bacterium
AACATTGTTTTGGTTGTGAATCTATCTTCAATTGTTATGGTAGTAAAATTTTGAGTAGCAACCAAAAAAACATAATCCTTAACGTTTGGATGCGGAGTAGCTCTAAATACAAATCCTTTATTAATGATGTATTCTTTTCCAATAACATCTGTAGGTACTATTTGCTCTCCCATTAAATCATAGCAACCTGCAGGCGCAGGATTTACAGAATCATCGCTTACAGTAACTGAAATTGCTTTATCAGAAACTACAATGGAACCACTCAAATTATTTCCGGCAACACTTGTATTTTGAACCATGTTTTCTACGGTGTAACTTTGGCCTTGATTTAAAGTGACCGAATAGGTAATGTTTGCTGGATGTGCTCCTTTAACAGCACAGCGCGGTGTAATCCAAACAGTAGTATTATTTTCTGTTGCAACAATAGAAAAAGCCTGAAATGGTTGTTCGATTGTTCCATCACCATTACCATCGCCAATTGTTCGGTTATTCCATAAAGTTTGAAAAGGGGTAACAAATTCAGTACCCATTCCATTTTGCCCCGTTAAACAATAGGTTTCAGGGTTATTAGCAGTGGATAAAAAATCATAAACAACAGTTATTGGGAAATCTGAAGTAATCTTAAACCCTGTATTTTTTACCGTATTAGCTGGCTTTGTTTCTACTTGACCTAAGGTATGCAAATGCGTCATAAACTTTGAAAACAAAGAGTTTGCAGCAATGGTAAAGGTAGTATCGTAAGTAGAAGCAGGCTGTTGAATACGAACTGTAGTAGTTTGCCCGAAAGAGGAAATTCTAAAAGCCATTGGTTTATTATCAGCATGATCAGGTGTAACCCATGGGGCAGCAAACCAAAATACAGTATCTATTTGTGCTTTAAGCGAAGGTGCTAAAGCAATAAATAAAAACAAAAACGGAATGAATATATTTTTACTTTTTCTCATCTTCTTCTTTCTTTTGTTGTAGTTGCTGTTGCCTGTAAATAATTTGAACTCCATTTTCTAATTCTTCTTCTTCTTTTTCAAGATCTCTTTTTTTCTTTGATAAGGTATAGCTTAACCAAAACTCATGAGAACCTGAAGAGTATTGGTTTATTTTATTTAATGCATAGTCATAAGCATAAGCTACATTAAAACGATCCTTATAATTAAAACCTAATAAAGCACAAATCGCAGATTCCGTTCGGTAAGTTGCCCCAATCCAAAACATTTTATTGTAAGTATATTTTAAACTAAAATCGGTTTGTAAAGTAGTTCTATTGTTTGATGATCTTAACATAAATGAAGGTTGTAATTCATTCTTTTTCTCATTTATTGCTTTTCCATCAGCTCCCGTTTTTGACTCGCCAAATTTAAAATTATAACCTCCCATAAAATAAACGTGAGGTTTTAATCTGCTATTAGAATTATCGAAAGGAAGTTTGTAGTTTAATAATTGATTGCCTGATAGTCCAATAAAGAATTTTTCGTGATACAAGTAAACACCACTATTTGCATCAAATGCACCTGAAGTTAAAACATTTCCGGTAAGCATGTCATCTCCATTATCAATTACACGTGCATCATATAATTTCATTCGGTATTGAATATATCCGCCGGATAGTCCTAAGCCCAATCTCAGTTTTTTATCTTTTGTTAAATCGAAATGGTGAGCATAGGTAAAGTAACCTCCTGTACGTTGCAACAAACCAGACCTTCCTCCTATTACTGTTGCACCCAAACCAATTTTTCGCTTTCCTTGATAAGAGCCGTAAACACTTCCCATGTATGTAGTAGGAGCTTCAGTAAATCCTGCCCACTGGTTGCGGTAGCTAATGTTCGCAATAGTAATATCTTTTGATCCTACTACAGCTGGATTGTAATAATAATCATTGAGCATATAATTAGTGAAAATCCCTAATTGTTGCGCCCAAGATTTATTCGCTGAACAAACTATGATCAGTGAACAAATACTTATATATAATATTCTTTTCATAGTAAATTACCTAACTAATAAAATTGCACCTTTAAATATTTCTGGTCGTTTTGGATCGTTCAAATTCAAAATGTAATAGTAATTACCCATTGGCAACAACTCTCCTTTAAAGGTTCCATTCCAAGGCGATTTATAACCTTCTGATTCGAAAACTTTTTGCCCCCAAACATTGTAAATTTCCACAGCAGCTTTTGGATATAAGAGGTCAACAAAAGGTAGTTTCCATTCATCATTTTTTCCATCGCCGTTTGGTGAAATTGCGTTTGGAATTAACTGAGTAATTTCATTGGAAACACTTGTAATAATAACTGTAGCTTTTGCAGTATCAGAACATCCAATATCATCGCTAACTACATGAGTCACGTTAAATGTTCCATTCGAAAAATAAATATTTGTTGGGTTTATTTCTGTACTAGAATTGCCATCTCCGAAAAACCAAGAGTAATAAATTGCATTTGATGAAGAATCTAAAAAACTAACAGAAGCTCCAACATTAAAGCCAGGAGTTGTGTTGTAGTAAAAAGATGCATTAGGTCTATTAGGCACGGTAACTAAGGTAACGGCACTTCCAGTACAGCCACTTCCACTTGTTGCAACCAAGGTTACCTGATAATTACCTGCGTTTTGATAAACATTAGAAGGATTTTGTAATGTACTAGCACCTTGTCCGCCAAAATCCCAATACCACTGCGCGATAGTATCTGGCGTAATAATGGTAGTATTATCTGTAAACTGATCAAAAATAAATAAACCTGAACAATACAAACTATCTGAAAAAGAAACCTGAGGAATTGCACCTACTTTAATAATACGTTGCATAGTATCTGTGCAACCTATGGTTGATGTTGCAATTAGATTAACAGTGTATGTTCCAGGAGCTGCATAAGTATATGCAAAATTTTGTTGATTTTCTGTGTTACCATCACCTAAATCATAAAGCCATTGAGAAACTGCTCCAAAGCCTTGTAAAGAAAAATCAACAAAATTAGTTGGGTCACCTAAACACACATTATTTGCAGAAAAATTAGCAAATGGTGGTGGTACAAAATCAATTTTAACTAAATCACTGTCAGCATTACAAATACCATTGTTAGTTGAAGTTAAGGTAAGCATTACAGAACCTGCACTAAACTCTGCCGCTGTAGGAAAATAAGAAGTGAGTAGATTTGAGCTGCTAGGAGCAAAAACGCCAGTTCCTCCCGACCATACACCAGTAGTGGTAGCACCTGATATAGAACCTGAAAGATTTATATCAGGATCGTTAAAACAAATAAATCCATTACTACCTGCATCTACATAAGGGGAAGGAGTAAATATTACTCTAATACTATCCTTTACAGGTAAACAGTTTCCATTATTTGTAGAAGTAAGATATACAAATGTCTGTGCTGCAATAATATCTGCCTGACTTGGCTGAAAAGTAGTGTTTAACAAAACATTATTGGGAGTAAATATTCCAGTACCAGGTGTAGTCCATTTTCCTGTACTCGTAATTCCAACAACAGTTCCACTTAAAGAAACACTTGCGTTATTAGAACAAACAGTTATGCTTGCTGGCCCAGCATTTACATTAGGTGCTGGAGTAATGGAAATAAACATTGTGTCGGTTTCGGTATTACATGTTCCTATGTTAGTTGCAGTTAAAACAAACCTTACACTGCCAGTAGCTGTATCTGCAGCACTCAAATTATAAATTCCATTTAACTGCGTGTTTGCAGGGGAAAAATTCCCTGTTCCATTAGCAGACCAAATTCCAGTTGATGAAGCCCCTTGAACAGAGCCGTTTAATGTTACAACTCCATTATTTGCACAAACCAATTGATCCGCAGATGCACTTACAATTGGGCCCGGAGTAACATCTAAAATAATTGTATCCCTTTTTACGGGGCAAGGACCTGTGGAGGTAAGTATAATTTGTATTGGACTAATTACAGTATCTAAATCACTTGGTAAGTATGTATTTAATAAACCTGTATTTCCATTTTGAAATGTACCAAAACCATTCGTGCTCCATGAGCCAGTAACTGAACCTCCACCAACTAATCCAGTTAATGAAAGTGTTTTATTTGCACAAATAACTCCATCCGAACCTGCATTTACAAAAGGATACGAATTAAATTCGGAGAAATAAGCATAAGCACTTCCTTGTGTTTGGTTTCCACTTAACATACCTAAACCAAAAATATCTCCAGCATTTGCAACCATTATACGTGAGTTAACAGGCACATCTGCATTAGAATAAAATATTCTTGCGCAAACAAACTCGCCAGAAGTTCCAGGCACCGTAGCAAATGCAGATGCAGGAATTAAAGAAGCATTTCCATTAAGTGTAAATTGATTTTGAAAACCATCCCTTACATATAATATCAATGCAAACGAATCAGTAGTTGTTCTGGTAACCGCAGTATTGTATGTTCCGGCACAATAAACATTTGGAACCTGAGCAGCGCTCATTTTATCTCCAAAACCTGAAACATGCCATACATAAACAGGCTTGCTTGTTTTTATATAAGTTATAGAATCAGTAATTACATACTCTTTTGTCTCACTCCAATTACTAACCGTATTGGAAGTAGCTGCGCCGAAAAAATTTATATTGGTATTATTTTGAGTTGATAAAACATAAACGCGTTCGTTATTTCCTCTTCCTTTGCGGATAACAAAATCTGTTCCTGCATAAGATGAATTAGTAATTTGATCAATCAAACAACTTAATGTTCCTGATTGGTTTAATGCTCCCGAAAAAAGAGTAAGTGTAACTGGTTTATTTGAAGACACAATTGAACCAGCCAAACTAGTAGCAGCTGTTCTATTTGTATCTCTAACACAAAAAGTTTGCCCCTTTGTTAAAGCCACTGTATAGGATACATTTGCAGCATGACCACCAACTACAGTTGTTCTTGGTGTTATCAAAAGTGTTGTCCCGTCTTCTGTAGCTACAATTTCTATAGAAGAAAATGATTGAGGAGTACTACTCCCATTAGGCCAAAAAGTTTGAAAAGGTGTATAAAAATCAGTACCCAAAGCCTTACTTCCTTTTAAAGAAACATATTCCCTATTATTAGTTGCGCGTAACTCGTACATAGCACCAATAGGTTGAGTAGCAGATATTTTTAAACCCTTGTTATTTGCGACATTAGAAGGGCTGTTTTCGATAGAAGCGAGGTGAAAAGTCATATTAATACTGTCTACCGAATTAGCTGGTATAGACAGGACAATTGGTGTAAATGAACCATTAGCGGGCTGCGAAACAGTTACAACTGTGGGATTTGAATATGTAACAAATCGTAAAAACACAGGAAAATCACCTTGATTAGCTGCTGAGGAAACATCGGGTGCCGCAAACCAAAAGGCTGTATCTATCTGAGTGTACCCAGTAACTGTGGCAAATAAACAGAACAGGAAAACAACTATTTTTTTTATCATAGTCTCAAAGAAAATTAGGAGAACAAATTTAGCACTTTTTAACAAGCGTACAAATAAATAAACGCATGAAGCAATAGCTTGTATGGTAATAATCAACTGTTTAAATACACGTAGTTGCAGCCCATACAATTTCAACCATACTTAGAGTAAATTTAATGAGTTTATTAAGCCCATTAAATCCATCAAATAATTGTGATTCTATAAAAATAGAATGGCAAAGAACTGTAAATTTGTAACATTAAATATGACTTACAAAAAAACTCTCGATTATCTATTTGCCCAGCTGCCAATGTTTCATCGTATTGGCGCTGCAGCATACAAAGCAAACTTAGATAACACTTATGCTTTGATGGATGTTTTAAAACAACCACAAACAAAATTTAAAACTATTCATGTTGCAGGCACCAATGGAAAAGGTTCTACCTCGCACATGATGGCAGCTGTATTGCAAGAGGCAGGATACAAAGTTGGTTTATACACTTCGCCACATTTAAAAGATTTTAGAGAGCGAATAAGAATTAATGGGAAAATGATTTCGCAGCAAAAGGTTGTAAATTTTGTAAATCAACACCAAAAACATTTTGATAAAATAAAACCTTCGTTTTTTGAATGGACTGTTGGTTTAGCCTTTGATTATTTTGCAGAGAAAAAAGTTGATATTGCTATTATTGAAGTAGGTTTAGGTGGTAGATTAGATTCTACAAATATTATTACACCCGAACTTTCTATTATCACCAACATTAGTTTTGACCATACTAATTTATTGGGCAACACCCTTGAGTTGATTGCTGGCGAAAAGGCAGGAATCATAAAAAAAGATATTCCATGTTTAATAAGTGAACGTGCTATTTTAACAGAGGAAGTATTTATTAATAAGGCTAAGAAAGAAGAAACCTTACTTTTTTTTACTGAAGATTTAGTAAAAGTGAAAGCTGTAAAACAAACATTTAAAAAAGGAAAACTAAATTTAGTTTATAAAGTTTCTTCTTCTAAAAAAGAAATGCTTTGCGATTTGCCCGGCACTTACCAAACAAAAAACATTGCAACAATTTATGCAGCTTGTGCTATTTTAAATTCGTTTAGTGATTTTAAAATAGGCTTAACAAAAATAGAAAAAGCTTTAACAAAAGTTACTGAAACAACTGGACTAAAAGGCAGATGGCAAGTGCTAAATAATAAACCTTTAGTAATTGCCGACACGGGGCACAACGAAGCGGGAATAAAAGAAGTTTTAAAAAACATAAAACTAACACCATATAAAAATTTACATATTGTACTCGGCATTGTTAATGATAAGGATGTAAACAAAATGCTTTCATTGCTTCCTAAAAAAGCAATATACTATTTTTGCAAAGCAAGCATACCGCGCGCATTGGATGAAAAGGAATTACAATTACTTGCAGCAAAACATAAATTAATCGGAACAATATTTAAAACAGTAAGCAAGGCTTTGGCTACTGCTAAAAAAACTGCTCATAAAGATGATTTAATTTTTGTTGGTGGTAGTACGTTTACTGTGGCAGAGGTAGTTTAACGAATAACTTCGTCCGAAAAATTGTCGTAGCTATGAATTATTCGATTTCTAGTTCCAATAATATTTTTCGCATTATTCAATTGAAATTGAACATAGGCTTCATCTTGCTGCTCTGTAAGGCGACGTAGCCTTAGCTATTAGCAGTAGTTGTTCTATTTATTATTTGTCTGTCAGCACCGTCCCAAAGGTCAATACGTTTTTGTAGAGATTCAATA